>CAZRFB010000374.1:0-1536 GCA_964599185.1 uncultured Rhodobacterales bacterium
GCGCAGACCGCGCCGCCGTTCATCCCCACCATCATCGGCGAGGGGGGCTTGGACTGGCCGGCGGTGGCGGCGGGCGCGACCATCTTCCTGTTGCCGGTGCTGGTGTTCACCATCGTCCTGCGCAAGCACCTGCTGCGCGGCATCACGTTCGGCGCGGTGCGAAAGTGAGCGGGTTCCTGCGCGCCCTGATGCGGCTGCGGCGCGGGCCGTGGGAGGCGGTGGCCAGCGTGCTGATCGGCGCAGGCGTGCTGATGCTGATGCAGCCCTTCGCCATGGCGCTGTTCTCATGGTCGTTCGCGGTAATCCTGACGGGGACGCTGATGTTCCTTGTCGTCAGCCATTTCCGGGAGTGACGGCATGGCCAGGATAGAAATCCGCGACCTGCGCAAGGAGTTCGACGCCTTCACCGCCGTCGAGGGCTCGTCCTTCACCATCGAGGACGGCGAGTTCTTCATGCTGCTGGGCCCCTCTGGCTGCGGCAAGACCACCACCCTGCGGATGATCGCGGGGCTGGAGGCGCCGACCTCGGGCGAGATATTGCTCGGCGGCGAGGACGTGACCAACCTGCCCGCCAGCAAGCGCGACATCGCCTTCGTCTTCCAGATGTTCGCGCTCTATCCGCACATGAGCGTGCGCGCCAACATCGCCTATCCGCTGATCAGCCAGGGCATGAAGCGCCGCGAGGCGGGCGCGCGGGTCGAGGAGGTGGCGCGCATCCTCGGCATCGGCGCGATCCTCGACCGGGGCGTGGGCGGCCTCTCAGGCGGCGACCGGCAGCGCGTGGCGCTGGGCCGCGCCATCGTGCGCCAGCCCAAGGCGTTCATGATGGACGAGCCGCTGGGCGCGCTCGACGCCGAGTTTCGTGAGCACATGGCGGGCGAGCTGCGCGCCCTGCACGACCGCATGGGCGCCACCACCGTCTATGTCACCCACGATCAGCTTGAGGCGATGCAGATGGGCGACAAGATCGTGGTGATGAACCACGGCGTGGTCGAGCAATATGGGCGCCCGCAGGAGATCTATGACCGCCCCGCGACGCTGTTCGTGGCTGACTTCATCGGCTCGCCGCCGATGAACACGCTGCGCTTTCAGGGCGCGGTCGCGCCCGGCGACGCCATCGCGCGGCTGGGCGAGGTGTGCGTCGCCATGCCCGCCCTGCGCGCAGGCGCAACCGGCGCGCTGGTGCTGGGGGTGCGGCCCGAGCATGTGACGCTCGACGACGCCGCGCCGCTGCGCGCGCAGGTGAGCGCGGTGGAGTATCTGGGCACGACGCAGATGATCACGCTCGACACCGCGCACGGGGCCGTCAAGGCGCGGGTGGCGGCGGACATGGCGGTGCGCGTAGGCGCGCGCACCGGCCTGCGCCTCGACGCCGCCACCCTGTCGCTGTTCGACGCCGCCACGGGCCGCGCCTTGCCCAGCGCGCTGCATGAGGGGGCGCATCGTGGCTGAGGTGCGGCTTGAGGGCGTGACGAAACGCTTCGGCGCCGATGTGGCGCTCGACGCGGTGTCGCTGACCGTGCCCGACGGCGCCTT
>CAZRFB010000375.1:0-1916 GCA_964599185.1 uncultured Rhodobacterales bacterium
ATCGGCATCGAATTCGCCAGCTTCTACAGCGCGCTGGGCGCGCAAACCACCGTGGTCGAGGTGATGGACCGGATCCTGCCGGTCGAGGACGCCGAGATCGCCGCCATGGCGAAGAAGGCGTTCGAGAAACAGGGCATGACGATCCTTGAGGGCGCCAGCGTCACGCGGCTCGACCGCAGCGCGGACGGCGTGATCGCGCATATCGCGCAGGCGGGCGAGACCGCCGCCCACGCCTTCGACACCGTGATCAGCGCGGTCGGCATCGTCGGCAATGTCGAAGGGCTGGGGCTGGAGGCCGCAGGCGTCAGGGTCGCGCGCAGCCATGTCGTGACCGACGCCTTCTGCCGCACCGGCGTCGAAGGCCTCTACGCCATCGGCGATGTCGCAGGCGCGCCGTGGCTGGCGCACAAGGCCAGCCATGAGGGCGTGATGGCGGCCGAACTGATCGCCGGAACCGGCGCCGCGCACCCCGTCAGCCCCGAGGCGATCCCCGGCTGCACCTATTGCACGCCGCAGATCGCCAGCGTCGGCCTGACCGAGGCGCAGGCGCGCGAGCGGGGCCACGCGGTGCGCGTCGGGCGTTTTCCGTTTCTCGCCAACGGCAAGGCGCTGGCGCTGGGCGAGGCGGAGGGCATGGTCAAGACCGTGTTCGACGCCGACAGCGGCGCATTGCTGGGCGCGCACATGATCGGGGCCGAAGTCACCGAACTGATCCAGGGCTATGTGGTCGGCCGCGCGCTGGAGACCACCGAGGCCGAGCTGATGGCGGCGGTGTTCCCGCACCCCACGCTCAGCGAGATGATGCACGAGTCGGTGCTCGACGCCTACGGGCGCGCGATCCACTTCTGAGGCGGCTACAGCCGCCAGCGCACCCGCGCCGCCCATTCCTCGAACGCGGCGCCGAACGTCGCGCGCAGCACGTCCTCCTCCGGCAGCGCGAAGCGGCGGTGCAGCAGCCAGCCATAGGCGGCGGCGATCAGCAGACCGCTGAGTTCGCCCAAGGCAAGCGCCCAGCCCGCCACCACCGCGATCAGCCCGCGATAGATCGGGTTGCGCGTCCAGCGATAGGGGCCTTGCGTGATCAGCGTGCGCGGGGTGTGGCGCGGCTCGATGGGGGTTTTCAGCCGCAGGAACCACAGCGCCGCCCAAGCCGCCAGCGCCACGCCGCCCGCGATCAGAGCCCAGCCCAGCGGCGCGAGAGACGGCGCAGGCAGGACGCCGACCGACCGCGCCCAAAACCATATCGCCAGCGCCGCCAGCGCGCCCCACACCGGCGGCAGGTCTAGCCGGGTCATCGCCCCGCCCCTTTCAGGGCGCAGCGATGCGCCACGTCGATCTCAGCGCCGCCCCCGCGCCGGGGTGTCCGGGGGGCGCCGCGAGGCCCGAACGGCGCTGGCGCAAGGCCGGAGCGGCGCCTGCGATCCGCTCCGCGCATCATTCCGCCGCCGCCATGACGCCCGCAGGCGCGCCGTCGCGGATCAGCTTCCAGTCGATCGCGTCGAGTAGCGCCTGCGCCGAGGCGTCCACGATGTTGGGCGACACGCCGACCGTGGACCAGCGCGCGCCGGAGGCGTCGGCGTGCTCGATCAGCACCCGCGTCACCGCCTCGACGCCGCCGGTGAGAATGCGCACCTTGAAGTCGGTCAGCCGCATGTCGTCGATGTAATTCTGATACTTGCCCAGGTCGCGGCGCAGCGCGCGCACCAGCGCGTTGACCGGCCCCTGATCGGTGCCGCTGACGGGATCGAGCGATTCCGAGGCGGAGATCATCCGCGCGCCGTCCACGTTGACCACCACCACCGCCTCCGACAGCGTGACGCGCTTGCCGCGCGCGTTATGGCGGCGTTCGACCGTCACGCGGAACCGCTCCACGTCGAAAAAGCGCGGGCGCTGGCCGAGGTGTTCGCGCGCCAGCA
>CAZRFB010000376.1:0-7408 GCA_964599185.1 uncultured Rhodobacterales bacterium
GGCTTCGCCGAGAACGCGGTGCGGGTGGAGGCCGAGCGCGAAGGGCTGATCCTGACCGGCTGGGCGGCGCTGCCGACCTATTCGCGCCACGGCGCGGTGGCGCAGCACCTGTTCGTCAACGACCGCCCGGTGCGCGACCGGCTGCTGACCGGGGCGCTGAACGCCGCCTACAGCGACCTTCTGCCCGGCGGGCGGCGCGCGGCGGCGGCGCTGTTCTTCGCCTGCGACCCGCAGCGGGTGGATGTCAACGTCCACCCCGCCAAGACCGAAGTGCGGTTTCGCGAGCCGGGGCTGGCGCGGGGGCTGGTGGTCTCCGCCGTGCGCCATGCGCTGGCGGGCGCGGGGCATCGCGCGGCGAGCACCAACGCGCAGGCGGCGCTGGGCGTGATGCGCGCAAGCCCCGCGCCCGGCGCGGCCTGGGCGGCCAGCCCGGCGGCGTGGCGCCCGTCCGCCACCCTGCCGCCAGGATTGTCGGAGGCGGCGACGGCGTTCATGGCGCCCGCGCCGATGGATGGCTGGAGCGCGCGCCCGGTGGAGGCGGAGACGGTCGGGGCGGAGACGGCGGCGAACCCCGGCCCGCTGGGCGTGGCGCGGGCGCAGCTGCACGAGACCTATATCGTCGCGCAGACCCCCGACGGCGTGGTGCTGGTGGACATGCACGCCGCGCACGAGCGGCTGGTCTATGAGCGGCTGAAGGCGGCGCTGGCGCTGCGCGCCGTGCCCGCGCAGGCGCTGCTGATCCCCGAGATCGTCGAATTGGGGCGCGAGGACGCCGAGGCGGTGCTGGCGCGCGCCGAGGAACTCGCGCCGCTGGGCCTGAGCGTCGAGGCGTTCGGCCCCGGCGCGGTGTGCGTGCGCGCCACGCCCGCGCCGCTGGGTCCATGCGACGCGGGCGCGCTCATGCGCGATCTGGCCGACGAGATCGCCGACATGGACCGCGCCGACACCTTGCGCGCCCGCATCGACGCGGTGCTGAGCCGGATGGCCTGCCACGGCTCGGTGCGCGCCGGTCGCCGCCTGAACGGGCCGGAGATGGACGCGCTGTTGCGCGAGATGGAGGCGACGCCGCTCTCGGGGCAGTGCAACCACGGGCGGCCCACCTGGATCGAGCTGAAGCTGGCGGACGTGGAACGCCTGTTCGGGCGGCGATGACCGCGCTGACCTGGCCGCCCGACTGGTCGGACCCGCTGACGCTGGCGCTGGCGGCGGCCTTTGGCTTCGCCGCGCTGGCGCTGCTGATGATGCTTGGCGCGCTGCTGGCGGCCCGCCGCTCCGCCCGCGCCGCCGAGCCGCTGACCGCGCAGATGCTGGCGCTGGCGCAGGCCGCACGCGCGCTCAGCGACGGCCAGCAACAGCTCTCCGGCGGCCTGCGCCACGTCTCCGAAGCGCACGCGAGCGCGCAGGCGCGGCTGATGGAGGGCGTCGAGCGGCGGCTGGAGGAGGTGCAGCGGCGCATGGGCGACACGCTGCACGGCTCGGCCCAGCGCACCGCGCGCTCGCTGGGCGATCTGCACCAGCGCCTGGAGGCCATCGACCGCGCGCAGACCAACATCGAAAAGCTGTCGGGCGACGTGCTGGGCCTGCAGGACATCCTGTCCAACAAGCAGACCCGCGGCGCCTTTGGCGAGATCCAGCTCAACGATCTGGTGGCCCAGGCGCTGCCGCCCGGCGCCTACGCCTTTCAGGCGACGCTGGCCAACGGCAGGCGCGCCGACTGTCTGATCGACATGCCGCAGCCGCCCGGACCCATCGCCATCGACGCCAAGTTTCCGCTGGAGGCCTACGAGGCGCTGCGCGCGGCCAGCGACGAGCGCGGGCGCCTTGAGGCCGGCCGGGCGCTGAAACAGGCGGTGCGCCGACACATCGCCGACATCGCCGAGCGCTACATCGTCGAGGGCCAGACCGCCGACGGCGCGCTGATGTTCCTTCCCTCCGAGGCGGTTTACGCCGAACTGCACGCCAACCACGGCGACGTGGTGCGCGAGGGCTTTGCGCGGCGGGTGTGGATCGTCTCGCCCACCACGCTGATGGCCACGCTCAACACCCTGCGCGCGATCCTGAAGGACGCGCGGATGCGGGCGCAGGCGGGCGCGATCCGGCGCGAGCTGGGGCTTCTGCACAAGGATGTCGAACGGCTGATGGCGCGCGTCGGCAGGCTCGACAGCCATTTCGAGCAGGCGCGGCGCGACGTGGAGGAGATCAAGGTCTCCGCCGAGAAGGCCGGCGGGCGGGCGCTGCGGCTGGAGGCGGTGGAGTTCGACGCGCCGCAGGAGGACGCGCCCAGAGACGACGCGCCCAGAGAAGACGCGCCCAGAGACGACGCGCCGCGAGACTTCGGGCGACGGGAAAACGGGCGACGGGAAAACGGGGCGGCGACGGCGGCTGACTTATTCGAGGCTGACGGCGGCGGCGCGACGCGCTAAGGCTCGCTGCCCGCCCGGCTGGAGCCGCCCCGATGTCCACCGACCGCCACCGCCTGAACCTCTCCGCCGCCGCCGCGTCGATCACGGTGGCGACGGCTCTGATCGCGCTCAAGGCCTGGGCGCAGATCGAGACCGGGTCGCTGGCGATCGCGGCGAGCCTGGTCGATTCGGTGCTCGACCTGATGATCGCGCTCGCCAACCTCGCCGCGATCCGCTACGCGGCGCGCCCGGCGGACGACGACCACAGCTTCGGCCACACGGCGGCGGAGGACATCGCGGCGCTGGCGCAGGCGGCCATCGTGTCGGTCTCGGCGCTGTTCATCGCCGCGAACGCCGCCGGGCGGCTGGTGAACCCGGCGCCGTTGCAGGCCGAGGGGCTGGGGCTGGCGGTGATGCTGGCGGCGCTGGCGCTGACCGGGGGCCTGGTGTTCTATCAATCGCGCGTCGCAAAGCGCACCGGCTCAAAGATCGTCGGCGCCGACATGGCGCACTACGCTTCGGACTTCCTGCCGATGCTGGCGGCGCTGGTCTCGATGGCGGCGTCGAAATGGCTGGGGGTGGCGCTGCTCGATTCGGTGCTGGCGCTGGCGGCGGCGGCGTGGATTCTGCGCACCGGGCTGAAGATCGGCAAATCGGCCTGGGACGGGCTGATGGACCGCGAGGCCTCGGCGGAGACGGTGGGCAAGATCGTCGCCATCGCCAACGCCACGCCGGGCCTCAGCGGCTGGCACGACCTCAAGACCCGCACCTCGGGAACCAAGCTGTTCGTGCAGATCCACGCCGAGATCGACGGCGAGCTTACCTTACGGCAGGCGCACGCCATTTCGGCGAAGCTGCGCCATGACATTCTGGCGCTGGGCGAGGACGTGGACGTGATCGTGCATCAGGATCCGGTCTGAGCGCCCTTTCCCGGCGCCGCGTCCCTCGCCATATTGCGGTGCGGCAAAGGGGGAGGCGTCATGGACCGTCTGATCGAAGGCTACCGTCGTTTTCGCGCCGAGGAATGGCCCGCGCAACGCGCGCGCTACCAGGCGCTGTCGGAGCATGGCCAGAAGCCGCAGACGCTGGTGATCGCCTGCTCCGATTCGCGCGTCGATCCCGCCACGGTGTTCGGCGCTGGGCCGGGCGAGCTGTTCGTAGTGCGCAACGTCGCGGGTCTGGCGCCGCGCTATCAGCCCGACGGCGGCTGCCACGGCACAAGCGCGGCGGTGGAATACGCCGTGCGGGTGCTGCGGGTGGCGCGGATCGTGGTGCTGGGCCATGCGCAATGCGGCGGCGTGCAGGCGCTGGTCGAGGGCGCGCCGCCCGAGGCGCAGGATTTCGTGGCGCCGTGGATGGCGGCGGCGCAGGCGGCGCTGCGCGACGGCGCCGGGCATGACATGGCGCACTACGAAGGCGCGGTGGTGCGCCTGTCGCTGGAGAACCTCATGTCGTTCCCGTGGGTGGCCGAAGCCATCGTCGAGGGGCGGCTGAGCCTGCATGGCTGCCGCTTCGACATCCACGACGGCACGCTGTCGCGGCTGGAGGGCGGCGCTTTCGCGCCGGTCTGACGCAAGAAATACGCCGCTGGGATGCGCCCGGCGGCGTGTGATCGAAGAAAACCGGCGTGAACTGCCGAGCGCGTGCGCCGGGCGTCAGCCCTGACGCGCCTTGAAGCGGGGCTGGGTCTTGTTGATCACATAGACGCGGCCCTTGCGGCGCACGAGGCGGCAATCCTTGTGCCGCGCCTTGAGCGACTTCAGCGAGTTGCGAACCTTCATCTCATCATCCCCCAAGGCGCAGGCGGCGTCGCCCGCCGCCGCTTGCCGCAAACATGAACTTTTCCGACACGCGCCTAGCCCGCAAACCGCAGGACGGCGCAGGCGCGCTCTGGATCGGATGGGGATATGTCACGGATGCCGGTGGCTGGCAAGCCGCAGACGACCGCTCAGCCGACCGCGCGGGCGGCGGCTGGACCCCGGCGGCGATCGGCGTATTCATGGCGGCGCAACGGAGTGCGCGCGGCCTGCGTCGCCTGCGGAAAAAGGAACATCCCATGCTGAGCGGCAAGCACCTGATCGCGGGAGAATGGGTCGGCGGCGGCGAGACGTTCCGCTCCGACCCCGCGACCGGCGCGGCGCACGGCTTCGCCGAGGGCGGCGCGCCCGAGATCGACGCCGCCGCCCGCGCCGCCGAGGACGCGTTTTGCGCATACGGCTGGACCACGCGCGACGAGCGCGCCGCTTTTCTGCGCCACATCGCCGATGAGATCGACGCGCGCGGCGGCGCGATCACCGCAATCGGCGCGCAGGAGACCGGCCTGCCCGAAGCGCGGCTGAACGGCGAGCGCGCCCGCACCTGCGGCCAGCTGCGGCTGTTCGCCGACCACATCGCGGCGGGCGATTATCTCGACCGCCGCCACGACGCCGCCCTGCCCGACCGCCAGCCCGCGCCGCGCCCCGATCTGAAGATGATGCAGCGCCCCATCGGGCCGGTCGCGGTGTTCGGGGCGTCGAACTTTCCGCTGGCGTTCTCGACGGCGGGCGGCGACACCGCCTCGGCGCTGGCGGCGGGCTGCCCGGTGGTGGTCAAGGGGCATCAGGCGCATCCGGGCTGCGGCGAACTGGTGGCGCAGGCGGTGGACGCGGCGCGGCGCGCCTGCGGCCTGCATCCGGGCGTGTTCGGCTTCGTGCAGGGCGGGTCGCGCGCGGTCGGTCAGGCGCTGGTCACCCATCCGCTGATCCGCGCCGTGGGCTTCACCGGCTCGCTGGGCGGGGGTCGGGCGCTGTTCGACCTCTGCGCGCAGCGCCCGGAGCCGATCCCGTTCTTCGGCGAGCTTGGCTCGGTCAACCCGATGTTCCTGCTGCCCGCCGCGATGGCGGCGCGGGCGGCGGCGATCGGCGCGGGCTGGGCCGGATCGCTGACCATGGGCTGCGGCCAGTTCTGCACCAACCCCGGCGTCGCCGTGGCCGCGAAGGGACCGGACGCGGACGCCTTCATCGCCGCGACCCGCGCCGCGCTGGCGGCGGTCCCGCCGCAGACCATGCTGACCGACGGCATCGCCGAGGCTTTCCGCCTGGGCGCCGCGCGGATGGCCGCCGCCCCCGGCGTCGAGACGCTGCTGGGCGCGCCCGGCGACGGGCGCAGCGCGGCGCCGTGGCTGCTCAGAACCGACGCCGACACCTTCCTCGCCAACCCGGCGCTGGCGGAGGAGGTGTTCGGCCCGCTCGGCCTGGTGGTCACGGTGACGGACCCCGCGCAGATGGCGCAGATCGCGCGCGCGCTGCACGGCCAGCTGACGCTGACGCTGCACATGGACGCCGCCGACGCCGCCGATGTCGAAGCCGCCGCGCGGCTGGCGCCGCTGCTGGAGCGCAAGGCGGGGCGGATTCTGGTCAACGGCTTTCCGACCGGCGTGGAGGTCGCCGACGCCATGGTTCACGGCGGCCCCTACCCCGCCACCACCAATTTCGGCGCCACCTCGGTCGGCACGCTGGCGATCCGCCGCTGGCTGCGCCCGGTCTGCTGGCAGAACGCGCCCGACGCGGTGCTGCCGCCTGACCTGCGCGCGCCCGGCTGAGCGCGCCCCGCTCTGAGCGCGCCCGGTTGAGCGCGAAGGCCGCCCCCGCCGCCGCGCAGCGCCGACTATCGGACACAGGGCGGCGCGCGTAGTCTCGCCTGCATGGCGCAGGACGGAGAAAGGGCGATGGCTGACTCGACGCCGCGACGCGCCGCGCTCTGCCGCGACTGCTACGCCCGCTTCACGGCGGGGCCGCGCCCGCGCTGCCCGGCCTGCGGCTCGCCGCGCGTGCTCGCCCACGCCGAGATCGACAGTCTTGGCGTGGCGCACGTCGATTGCGACGCGTTCTATGCGTCGGTGGAGAAGCGCGACGACCCCAGCCTCGCCGACCGCGCGGTGATCGTGGGCGGCGGGCGGCGCGGCGTGGTGGCGACCTGCTGCTACATCGCCCGCATCCGGGGCGTGCGCTCGGCGATGCCGATGGGCGCGGCGCTGCGGCTGTGCCCGGAGGCGGTGGTGATCCGCCCGCGCATGGCGGCCTATGTCGAGGCCTCGCGCCAGATCCGCGCGCTGATGCAGGCGCTGACGCCGCTGGTGGAGCCGCTGTCGCTGGACGAGGCGTTTCTCGATCTCACCGGCGCCGACCGCCTGCACGGCGCGCCGCCCGCCGTCACGCTGGCGCGGCTTCAGGCGCGCATCGCGCGGGAGGTCGGCGTCACGGTGACCGTGGGCCTCAGCCACAACAAGTTCCTCGCCAAGATCGCCTCGGAGCTCGACAAGCCGCGCGGATTCTCGCTGATCGGGCGGGCGGAGACGGCGGATTTCCTCAGCCCCCGCCCGGTCGGCGCGATCTGGGGGGTGGGCGCGGCGATGGCGCGCGCGCTGGCGGCGCAGGGGATCGACCGCATCGGCGACCTGCGCCGCTTCGACAAGGCGCAGCTTGTCGCCCGCTTCGGCGCCATGGGGGCGCGGCTGCACGATCTGGCGTGGGGGCGCGACGACCGGCGCGTGACGCCGGAGCGCGAGAGCAAGAGCGTCTCCGCCGAGACCACGTTCGACGACGACATCGCCGCGCCCGACCGGCTGTCGGCGCACCTGTGGCGGCTGTGCGACAAGGTCGCCGGGCGGATGAAGGCGCAAGGTCTGCAAGGCCGGGTCGCGACGCTGAAGCTGCGGCGCGCCGACTTTCGCACCCTCACCCGCCGCCAGACGCTGAGCGCGCCGACGCAGCTTGCCGACGCGCTGTTCGCCGCCACCGCGCCGATGCTGGCGCGCGAGATGGCGGCGGCGCCGTTCCGGCTGATCGGCGTGGGGCTGTCGGGCCTGTCGGCGGCGGCGCAAGGTGACGCCGGATGCGATTCGGGCGGCGATCTGCTCGACCCCCACGCCGCCGCCCGCGCCCGCGCCGAGCGCGCCGTGGACGCGATCCGGGGCCGTTTCGGCGCCGACGCCATCGCCAAGGGGCGCGGCATCGCCGCCGACCGGG
>CAZRFB010000377.1:0-3709 GCA_964599185.1 uncultured Rhodobacterales bacterium
CACGCCGGTCGCGCGGCCCTGCGCATGGGTGATCTCGGCGACCTCGGCGCCATAGCGCAGCTTGCCGCCGACATGGCCCACCAGATCGGCCATCGCCTGCACCAGCGCGCCGGTGCCGCCCATGGCGTAGTTCACGCCCCACCCCTGCTCCAGATAGTTGATCAGGCAGTAGAACGAGGTGGTGTTGAACGGATTGCCGCCGATGAACAGCGGATGAAAGCTCAGCGCGAAGCGCAGTTTCGGGCTTTTCACCCGGTGCGCGACATAGGCGTGGACGCTGTTGTGGCCGCCCAGCCGCAGCAGGCGCGGCAGCATGGTGATCATCTTGCCGATGTTATGGAACGGCTGATGCGCCATCTGGGCGAAGGCGAAGTCATAAATGCGCTTGCTGTCGCGGGCGAAGCGGTCATAGCCCGCCAGATCGTCGGGCGCGATGCGGGCGACCTCGGCGCGCATCGCCGCCGCGTCGCCGGAACAATCCATCACGTCGCCGTCGTCGAAGCGGATGCGGTAGAACGGGTCGAGCCGCTTCAGCGTCACGTCCTGCGCGAAGTCGCGCCCGCACAGCTTCCAGATGTCCTCGAACACGAACGGCGCGGTGACGATGGTCGGCCCGGCGTCGAAGGTGAAGCCGTCCTGCCGCCAGACGTAGGCGCGCCCGCCGGGGCCGTCGAGCCGCTCCAGCACCGTCACATCGAAGCCGCGCGCGCCCAGCCGCGCGGCGGCGGCGAGGCCGCCGAAGCCGGAGCCGATCACGATCGCGGTTGGTCGGCCCTGCGGGCCGCCGCCGTGGCGCCCGGGGCCGCCCTGTCGGGGGGCGCCGGGGGTGGGGCCGCTCTGGGCCGCGTCGCGATACGTCAACATGGGTTTACAGTAAGCCCGCAATCCAGGTTTACGCAAGCGATTCAGGCGGCGGGGCGGGATTGCCGCAGGGGCGCGGGCCGCTCAGCCGCCATGACCGCCCGCATAGTCGCTCGGCTGCGGCGGCCGCCACCCCGCCAGCGCGCCCGCGCGCGGCCGCCACACCTCCACCCGCAGCGGAAAGCACGCCGCGCTGTCGTCGGAATGGCTCTGGCCGCAATCGCCGCCGGGGCAGGCCGACAGCGCGCCCAGCAGGTCGATCTCGGCGAAGAACTCGATGAAGTCGCCGGGCCGCACCGGGCTCGCCTTCATGAAGTACTGATGCGTGTCGCGGGTGAAGCCGGTGCACATGAACACGTTCAGCACGTCGTGAACATGCGGCTCGGCCTGAGCCAGCGTCATCCCCGTCGCCCCGGCCAGCGCGCGGATCAGGTTCGAGTGGCAGCAGTAGTGATAGTCGGCGCCGGTCAGCAGCCGGTTGGCGTAGGGGTCGCAGCGCGTGCCGATCACGTCGTGCACGCCCGCGCCGTCGGCGTCCCAGCCATACCAGTCGAGCGTGTCATGGGTGATGGTCGCCATCGGGCGCAGGTAGGGCAGGCAGCTCCACAGCCGGTCGCCAGTGCTGACGTGGGTGGCGTGCAGCTGGCGGGTCTTGCCGCTGAAGAACCGCTCGCGCAGGTCGTCGGCGCGCCACAGGTTCAGATCGCCCACCTGCGGCCCCTCCACGCTGACGATGCGCACATAGCAGCCTGCGGGCGCGCGGAAGGCGACCGCGTCGCGCGGCGGGGCGATCGCTTCACCGATCAGCGTCATGCCCTCGCGCGCGGCGGCGTGGAGCGCGGCGTCGAACGGCGGCAGGCGCGCCACGGGATAGCACACGGTCGGCGGCGCGGCGCGGCGGGCGTCGGCGTCGGGCGGGGCGGGATGGGCGGCGGGCTGGCGCAAGCGGCGGCTCCGGCGGTTGCTGCGGACGCGCCAGCGATAGCACGCGGCGCGACGGCGCCAAATGCGCTGACCGACGCGCCGCGCCTTGCCTGCGGCCTCAGGATGCGCTTTTGCTCCTCGCCGCCCTGAGATGGAGCGCCGCGATGCCTGCCCAGTTTGCCGCCGAGATCGGCGCCGCCTTTGCGCCCGGCTTTCTGCTGGGTCTGGGGCTGATCGTCGCCATCGGCGCGCAGAACGCCTTCGTGCTGCGGCAGGGCCTGCGCGGCGAGCATGTGTTGGCGGTGTGCCTGGCCTGCGCGGTGTCGGACGCGATCCTGATCGCGGCGGGCGTGGCCGGGTTCGGCGCGGCGGCGGCGGCGGCGCCGTGGCTGTCGCCCGCGATGCGCTATGGCGGCGCGGCGTTCCTGATCCTCTACGGCCTGCGCAGCCTGCGCGCGGCGCTGAACGGCGGCGGCGCGCTGTCGCCTTCGGACGCGGCGCGCGCGCCGCTGGGCGCGACGCTGGCGACCTGCCTGGCGCTGACCTGGCTCAATCCGCACGTCTATCTCGACACCGTGGCGCTGCTCGGGTCGATCTCGACGCAGTATCCGGGCCGCGAGGCGGCGTTCGCGGCCGGGGCGATGACCGCGTCGTTCGCGTTCTTCTTCGCGCTTGGCTATGGCGCGCGGGCCTTGCGCCCGCTGTTCGCGCGGCCTGCGGCGTGGCGGGCGCTGGATGGCGGCGTGGCGCTGGTGATGGGCGCGCTGGCGGCGAAGCTGATCCTCGACGCCTGACGCGCCGATGTGCGCGCCGATTTGCGCGATTGCCCGATCCGCGCCGCCGCCTTACGCTGGCGCAGCAATTTTCCGGGGGGAAGACGGACATGGCCATGGGGGAGCCGATCGCCGTGGTGGGCGCGGCGCGCACGCCGATGGGCGGGTTTCAGGGCGCGCTCGCGCCGCTCAGCGCGCCGGAACTGGGCGCGGCGGCGATCCGCGCCGCGCTCGCTGACGCGCAGCTTGAGGCGGCGGCGGTCGATGAGGCGCTGATGGGCTGCGTGCTGCCCGCCGGGCTGGGCCAGGCGCCCGCGCGGCAGGCGGCGCTCGGCGCCGGGCTGGCGCAGGACGTGCCCTGCACCACGCTCAACAAGATGTGCGGCTCGGGCATGAAGGCCGCGATGATCGCGATGGACAGCCTGCGCGCGGGCGAGGGCCGGGTGATCGTGGCGGGCGGCATGGAGAGCATGACCAACGCGCCCTACCTCGCCCCAAAGATGCGCGGCGGGGCGCGGCTCGGCCATTCCACCATGATCGACCACATGTTTCTCGACGGGCTGGAGGACGCCTACGACAAGGGCCGCCTGATGGGAACCTTCGCCGAAGACTGCGCGCAGGCGTTCCAGTTCACGCGGGAGGCGCAGGACGCCTTCGCGATCGCTTCGCTGGAGCGGGCGCAGCGCGCGCAGGCGACCGGGGCGCTGGCGCGCGAGATCGCGCCGGTCGGCGTGCGCAGCCGCGCGGGCGCCGTGCAGGTGGCGGTGGCGGTGGACGAACAGCCGCAAAAGGCGCGGCCCGACAAGATTCCGCTCCTCAAGCCCGCGTTTCGCGACGGCGGCACGGTGACGGCGGCCAATTCCTCCTCGATCTCCGACGGCGCGGCGGCGCTGGCGCTGATGCGGCTGTCGGACGCGGGCGACCGCCCGGTGCGCGCGCGGCTGCTGGCCCACGCCACCCACGCGCAGGCCCCCGGCCTGTTCACCACCGCGCCGATCCCGGCGATCCGCGAGGTGCTGGATCGGGTCGGCTGGTCGGTGGCGGACGTGGATTTGTGGGAGATCAACGAGGCCTTCGCCGTGGTGCCGATGGCCGCGATGGTCGAGCTTGGCATTCCGCATGACCGGCTGAACGTCAACGGCGGCGCCTGC
>CAZRFB010000378.1:0-1550 GCA_964599185.1 uncultured Rhodobacterales bacterium
GCAGGCGCTGGCGCAGGAGATGCTGGCGCGCGGCTGGCGCGTGGCGCTGAGCACCGACGCGCGCGGCCTGCGCTATGCGGGCGGGTTTCCCGAGGCGGTGGAGCGGCGCGCGCTGGCGGCGGCGACCATGGCGCGCGGCGGATGGCTGGCCAAGCTCGCCGCCCCGCTGGCGATGGCGCGCGGCGCGCTCTCCGCCCTGCGCTGGTTTCGCGCGGCGCGGCCCGCCTGCGTGGCGGGGTTCGGCGGCTATCCGGCGTTTCCGGCGCTGACGGCGGCGTGGGCGCTGGGCCTGCCCCGGCTGATCCATGAGCAGAACGGCGTGCTGGGCCGGGTCAACCGGCTGTTCGCGGCCCGCGTCGGCGCGGTGGCCTGCGGAACCTGGCCGCTGAGCAACCCGCCAAACGGCGCCCGGCTGGTGGAGATCGGCAACCCGGTGCGCGCCGCCGTGCTGGCGGCGGCCGCCCCCTACCACCCGCCCGGCGGCGGGATTGTCGAGATCCTGGTGTTCGGCGGCAGTCAGGGCGCCTCGGTGTTCGCCACGCTGATCCCCGCCGCGCTGGCGCAGATCGACCCTGCGCTGCGCAAGCGGCTGCGCGTGGTCCAGCAGGCGCGCCCCGCGGAGCTTGAGGGCCTGCGCGCCACCTATGCGGCGATGGGGCTGCGGGCGGAATGCGCCGCGTTCTTCGACGACATGCCCGCGCGGCTGGCGGCGGCGCATCTGATCGTCAGCCGCGCCGGCGCCTCGACCGTCGCCGAGATCGCCGCGATGGGGCGGCCCGCGATCCTGGTGCCCTACCCCGCCGCGATGGACGACCACCAGAGCGCCAACGCCCGCGCGCTGAGCGAAGGCGCGGCGGCGGTTCTGGCGGCGGAGGCGGGGTTGACGCCGCACGCGCTGGCGGGGCATCTGACGCGCCTGCTCGGCGATCCCGGCCTTCTGGCCGACATGGCTGCGGCGGCGCGGTGGCAGGCCCGCCCCGACGCCGCCCGAAAGCTGGCCGATCTGGTCGAGACGCTGACTTCTGGGGAGAAGCCCTGAGATGATGACCACCGCCCTGCCGCTGGATATCGGCGTGCTGCACTTCGTCGGGATCGGCGGCATCGGCATGTCGGGCATCGCCGAAGTGCTGCTGAACCTCGGCTATCAGGTGCAGGGCTCCGACCTCAAGGACAGCCCGATCACCGAGCGGCTGCGCGGCCTCGGCGCGCAGGTCCATATCGGCCAGAAGGCGGAAAATCTTGGCGCCGCCAAGGTGGTGGTGGTCTCGTCGGCCATCAAGCCCGGCAACCCCGAGCTCGACGAGGCCCGCGCGCGCAGCCTGCCGGTGGTGCGCCGCGCCGAGATGCTGGCCGAACTGATGCGCCTGCGCCAGAACGTTGCGGTGGCCGGCACGCACGGCAAGACGACGACCACCAGCATGGTCGCGGCGCTGCTGGATGCGGGCGGCATCGACCCCACCGTGGTCAACGGCGGCATCATCCAGGCCTACGGCTCGAACGCGCGGCTGGGCGCGGGCGACTGGATGGTGGTGGAGGCCGACGAGAGCGAC
>CAZRFB010000379.1:0-1617 GCA_964599185.1 uncultured Rhodobacterales bacterium
CGGCTCTGGACGCCGGGCGCGCCGCTGACGCGCGGGGTCTGGAACATCCCCGTCCCCGCCGAGGGCGCGGCGGTAGCGCCCGACGTGGTGATCGCCCCGGTGGTGGGGTTCGACCCCGACTGCTATCGGCTGGGCTATGGCGGCGGCTATTTCGACCGCACGCTGGCCGCGATGGCGCGTCGGCCGGTGGTGGCGGGCGTCGGCCACGCCTTCGCGGCGCTGCCGACGATCTATCCGCAACCCCATGACATACCGCTCGATTTCATCGCGACGCCGGAGGCCCTCATCGCCCCGCGCCGCGCAGGCAAGGAAGGGACGCCATGAAGACCATCAAGGGCCCCGCGCTGTTTCTGGCGCAGTTCGCAGGCGACGACGCGCCGTTCAACTCATGGGAGGCGATCACCCGCTGGGCCGCCGACTGCGGCTATCTGGGCGTGCAGATCCCCAGCTGGGACGCACGGCTGTTCGATCTGGAGAAGGCTGCGGCCTCGAAGGACTATTGCGACGAGATCAAGGGGATCGCCGACATCAACGGCGTCGCGGTCACCGAGCTTTCCACCCATCTGCAAGGCCAGCTTGTCGCCGTTCACCCCGCTTATGACGCGATGTTCGACGGCTTCGCGGCGCCAGAGGTGCGCGGGAACCCCGCCGCGCGGCAGGTCTGGGCGGTCGATCAGGTGAAAAAGGCGCTGACCGCCTCGCGCAACCTCGGGCTGAGCGCGCACGCCACGTTTTCCGGCGCGCTGGCCTGGCCTTACGTCTATCCCTGGCCGCAGCGCCCGGCGGGGCTGATCGAGGAGGCGTTCGACGAACTGGCGCGGCGCTGGCGGCCGATCCTCGACCACGCCGACGCGATGGGGGTGGACCTGGCCTATGAGATCCATCCCGGCGAAGACCTGCACGACGGCGCGTCCTTCGAGATGTTCCTTGAGCGCGTCGGCGGGCACGCCCGCGCGAACATGCTCTACGATCCTTCGCACTATGTGCTGCAACACCTTGATTACCTTGCCAACATCGACATCTACCACGACCGCATCCGCCTGTTTCACGTCAAGGACGCCGAGCTGAACCCCACCGGGCGGCAGGGCGTCTATGGCGGCTATCAGAGCTGGGTGGAGCGCGCCGGGCGGTTCCGCTCGCTGGGCGACGGGCAGATCGACTTTGGCGCCGTGTTCTCGAAACTCACGCAATACGGTTTTGACGGCTGGGCGGTGGTGGAGTGGGAGTGCTGCCTGAAGCACCCCGAGGACGGCGCGCGCGAGGGCGCCGACTTCGTGCGCGCGCACATCATCCGCACCACCGAGAAGGCGTTCGACGATTTCGCAGGGAGCGGGACCGACCGCGCCGCAAACCGCCGCATCCTGGGGATCGACCGATGAACGCCCCGGCGAACGCGCCGATCCGGCTCGGCATGGTCGGCGGCGGGCGCGACGCCTTCATCGGCGCCGTGCACCGCATCGCCGCGCGGCTGGACGGGCATTTCCAGCTTGTCGCGGGCGCGCTGTCGGCCACGCCCGAGAAATCGCGGCTGTCGGGCGCCGATCTGGGCCTCGACCCGGCGCGGGTCTATGACGACTTCGCGGCGATGGCCGAAGCGGAGGCGGCGCGCGCCGACGG
>CAZRFB010000380.1:0-2324 GCA_964599185.1 uncultured Rhodobacterales bacterium
AGTTGAAGGCGCGCAGCATCTCGGCCTGCGCCACGCCGCCTTGCGCCGCCAGCCAGTCGAACAGCGCGGGGCGCGTCCAGGCGCTCAGGTCGATCTCGGCGCCCACGCCCTCGGGCAGCACGCGCGGCAGGTTGCCGGTCAAGCCGCCGCCGGTGACATGCGCGAGGGCGCGCGCCTCGGCGTGGCGGATCAGCGCCAGCGCCGCGCGCACAAAAAGCCGCGTCGGCGTCATCAGCGCCGCGCCGAGCGGGCCGTCGGCGAAGGGCGCGGGCGCGTCCCAGCTTAGCCCGGCGTCGGCGACGATGCGCCGGATCAGCGAATAGCCGTTGGAATGCGCGCCGTCCGACGCCAGCCCGATCAGCACGTCGCCGGGCGCTACAGGCTGCGGCAGCAGCGCGCCGCGCTCCGCCGCGCCGACGGCAAAGCCCGCGAGGTCGAAGTCGCCCGGCGGATACATCCCCGGCATCTCCGCCGTCTCGCCGCCCACCAGCGCGCAGCCGCACGCCTCACACGCCGCCGCGATGCCGCGCACCACCTTGGCGGCGGCGGCGGCGTCGAGCTTGCCGGTGGCGTAATAGTCCAGAAAGAACAAGGGTTCGGCGCCCTGGCACACCAGATCGTTGACGCACATCGCCACCAGATCCTGGCCCACCGTCTCCAGAAGCCCGGTCTCGATGGCGATGCGCAGCTTGGTGCCCACGCCGTCGGTGGCGGCGACCAGGATCGGGTCGGTAAAGCCTGCGGCGCGCAGGTCGAACAGCGCGCCAAATCCGCCCAGGCCCCCCATCACGCCGGGGCGGTCGGTCGCGCGGGCGGCGGGCTTGATCGCCTCCACCAGCGCGTCGCCCGCGTCGATGTCCACGCCCGCGTCGCGATAGGCGAGGCCGCCGCGGGCCTTGGAAGTGTCGGATGCCGGAGAAGGGATGTCGTCGGATCGGGTCATGGCGCGCCTCGTGCTTGCGCGCTTGGCTTTAGCGCATGCGCGCGGCGCGCGAAAGGCGCTGAGAGCGCGCGCGTCAGGCTGCGGCGATGCGGTTGCGGCCGTCCTCCTTGGCGCGGTAGAGCGCGGCGTCGGCGCGCGCCAGCGTCTGCTCGAAATGCTCGCGCCCGTCCTGCGCCGTCATGCGCGTCTCGGCGACGCCGAAACTCGCGGTGAAGCGCAGCGTCCGCCCGGCGACGCCGATGCGCAGCCCGTCGAGGGTGGCGCGCAGCCGCGCGGCGATGGCGCTGGCGCGGACGAGGTCGGTGCGCGGCAGGATCACCGCGAATTCGTCGCCGCCCAGCCGCCCCAGCAGGTCGCCCGCGCGCAGATCGGCGCGCGCGCCCTGCGCCATGGCGCGCAGCGCGGCGTCGCCCGCCGCATGGCCGGCGGTGTCGTTCAGCGCCTTGAAGTGGTCGATGTCGAAGGTGATCACGCTCAGCGCGCCGCCCTGGCGGCCGTGCGCCTCGGCCAGCGCGCGCGCCGCGTCGAAGAACGCCCGCCGGTTCAAGAGCCCGGTCAGCGGATCGAGCGCGGCCAGCCTGCGCAGTTCCGCCTCGCGCCCGCTGGCCTGCGCCGTGTCGCCCGCCACCGCCACGAAGCCGTCGAGCGCGCCGTCGGCGCCGCGCACCGCGCGCAGCGAGACCGTCACCCAGACCGACGGCTCGCCGAAGGCGCTGCGCCAGCCTGAGGCGCTGCTCTCGCCCGAGCGCGCCGCCTCGGCCAGCAGGGCGCCCGCGTCGGCGCCGAAATGGGTGCGGTCGAGCAGCGCGTCCAGCGTCATCCCGATCGCCTCGCCGCCGCTGAGCGCCTCCAGCCGCTCCGCCGAGCGGCTCCACGACGCGACGCGGCCCTCGCGGTCCAGCGCATAGATCGCCGAGCGCAGCGACCAGTCGGCGACGGCGGCGAAGCGCGCGCGCTGCCGGTGCGCCTCGTCCTCGGCCTGCGCCAGCGGCGCCTCGTCGCCGAGCAGCGCGGTCAGGGCGCCGTCGGCCTCGCGCACCAGCGTCAGCGACACCTGCGCGCCGTTCGCCGCCCGCAGGCGACGGCGCAGGCTGGCGCCGACAAGCTGGGCCTGCGACGCGGCGACCGCCAGATCGGGCGCCGCCGACTTCAGCAGCGCGAACAGGTTGCCGCGCCCGCCCGAAAGCCCGAAATGGCTCAGCAGTTCGGCGGCCTGCGCATTGGCGTGCAGCATCGCGCCGCGCGCGTCGAGCCGGATCACGCCGATCGGCCAGAGTGTCGGGTCCATGCGTGTCGGGTCCATGCGCGTCTCGCCAATGGCGGCGGTGTGTCTCCATGGCATGGCGCGAATCCTCTTTATCTAAACCTTTCTGCAAATTGC
>CAZRFB010000381.1:0-5653 GCA_964599185.1 uncultured Rhodobacterales bacterium
TAGCGCGAGAAGAATTGCAGGAACACCACCCCCGCCAGCGCCCAGAACAGCGCCAGCGACGGCGCGTCGGACCAGCTGAAATCGGAGATGTCGGTCGCTGCGGCCTCCGCCGCCTCGTCGAGGTGCGGCATGGCCTCCAGCGGGGGCGGATTGTCGGTCATCGTCGTCTCCCCTCGGCGGCGGCGCGCGGCAGGATCGGGCGGGGCAGAATCGGGCTGCGGTCACGTCGGCGCGACATCTGGCGCCGCCCCGGCCTTGCGCCGGGGCGCGCCGCCATCGCGGCCGCGCCGGTCAAACCGGGCGCGGCCCCTGCTCACGCGGCGTCAGAGCGCCTGAAGGCGGTCATAGACCTCGCGCGGCCAGGTCGCGGCGGGGCCATTGTGCGCGGGCGCCGTCGCGGCGCGGAACGCCTCGCGGTCAACTTCGTGCACCTGCACGCCTTGATCCTTGAACCACTGCACCAGCGCGGCCTCGGACTTGATGATGTCCTGCGTCGCGCCTTCGGCCGCCTCGCGCAGCACCGCCTTCAGCGTGTCCAGATCCGCCGCGTTCAGCTTGCCCAGCGCCGGGCCGCCGATGATGGTCAGCAGCGCGTCGGTGATGTGGCCGGTCAGGTTGATATGCGGGTTCGGCTCATAGAACTTCTTGGCCTGGATGGTCGGCAGCGGGTTTTCCTGCGCATCCACCACGCCCTGCTGCAGCGCAAGATAAACCTCGGCGAAGGCGATCGGCGTGGGGTTGGCGCCCACCGCCTCGGGGAACATTTTGTAGAGCGGCGCGTCCGGCACGCGGATCTTGACGCCCTTCATGTCGTCGGGCTTGAGGTAGGGAACCTTCGAGGTGACGTGGCGCAGGCCGTAGTAGGTGAGCGACACCACCTGATTGCCGGTCGCCGCCGCGTAGCCCGCAGACAGTTCGCCGAACAGGTCCGAGTGGCGGAAGGCGTCCCAGTGCGCATAGTCGCGGAACATGAACGGCGAGCCGCCGATGGCGAGCGGGCCATAGCTGCGCCCGGCGAAAAGCTGCCCCGTATAGATGATGTCCACGGTGCCGAGGCTCAGGCCCTCATTGATGTCCACCTCCTTGCCCAGCGAGGACGCCGGGAAAACCTCGATGGTCCAGCGGTTTTCGGTGCGGCGCGCCAGCTCCTCACCCGCCCAGACCGCCCAGGTGTGATAGGGCTCGGAGGTCTCATAGACATGCGCCCAGGTCAGCTTTTCCTGCGCCTGCGCCAGAACTGGCGCCGCTATCGCGGCGGCGAGGCCCAGCGCCAGTGCGGCGCGGCGGGTGAAACGTGTCGGCATCTCGTGATCCTCCCCAAAGGATTCTGTGCGCGGTCGGTCATGGACCGCCGCATCTGGCGTAACGTTAAATCGGTTTAAAAGTGGGATCAAGCGTCGTTTTGCGCGGGCCGCAGCGGGCGCGCCTTCAGTCGGCCAGCCGGGCGATCAACCGCCGCAGGAACGCCTCTCCGGCGGCGAACTGCGCCAGCGAGAGGTATTCGTCGGGCTGATGCGCCTGTTCGATCGAGCCGGGGCCGACGATGCAGGCGGAATATCCCGCCGCCTGAAACTGCCCCGCCTCGGTGCCGTAGGAGACCACGTGTTCGGCGTTGTCGCCGGTCAGCGCCCGCGCCAGCGCCTCCGCCGCGCCATCGGTCTCACGCACGCATCCCGGCACGGTCCAGTCGTCCCCGACGGCGACGCCCGCCTCGGGCCGCGTCGCGCGCATCTCGCCCGCGACCGTCGCGCAGAACGCGCGATAGCGCGCCATCCACGCGCCCGGGTCCTCGCCCGGCAGCACGCGGAAATCCGACACGAAGGCGCAGTGCTCGGCGGTGATGTTGCGCGCCGCGCCGCCCTGCACCATGCCGACATGCAGCGTGGTGTAATTGGGATGGAACGGCGACGCGGGGTCGGCCGCCGCGCGGTTTTCCGCCGTGCGCTCGGCGTGCCAGCGGATCAGCCGCGCGGCCTCCATCACCGCCGAGACGCCCTCGGGCAGCAGGCTCGAATGCACCGCAAAGCCGCGCACGGTGGTGTTGACCGAGGCGCTCGCCTTGTGGCCGGTGACCACCTGCATCATCGTCGGCTCACCGACCAGAACCGCCGCGGCGGGCGGCATGGTCTCGCGCATCCGCGCGATCATCGCCGGGGCGCCGCGGCAGCCGATCTCCTCGTCATGGCTCAGCGCGATCTGGATCGGGCGCTTCAGCCCGGCGCGCAGCATCTCGGGAACCAGCGCCAGCGCCAGCGCGTCGAAGCCCTTCATGTCGCAGGCGCCGCGCCCGTAGAGCCTGCCGTCGCGCTCGGTCAGCGTGAACGGGTCGGAGGTCCAGCGCTGGCCGTCCACCGGCACCACGTCGGTATGGCCGGACAGCACCACGCCCCCCGCCACTTCCGGGCCGATCAGCGCGTAAAGGCTCGCCTTCGCCCCCTCGGCGGCGGGCACGATGCGCGCCTGCACGCCGCAGCCCGCCAGATAGGCGCGCACGAAGTCGATCAGCGCGAGGTTGCTGTCGCGCGAGACGGTGGGAAACGCCACCAGCCGCGCCAGCATCTCGCGCGGTGAGAAGATTTCGCCCATGCCCGCTCCGGAATTGCTCACGGAGCATCCTGTCGCCGCAACGGCGCGCGTCAAGCGTCAAGCGTGTGTTGCGCGCGGCGGGGCGCTGCTGTCTTGTGGTGTGGGGCGCGCCCGCGCCCCAGCCGCAGAGAGGCCGCCGCCCGTGCCCGACGCCCCGCACACCGCGCCCGTTCTGGAGGTCGAGAACCTCACCACCGTGTTCGGCCTGCGCGACGGCGCGGTGCACGCGGTCAACGGCGTGAGTTTTTCGCTGCGCCCCGGCGAGCTTCTCGGCGTCGTGGGCGAAAGCGGCTCGGGCAAGAGCGTCACGATGATGTCGATGCTGCGCCTGCTGCCGATGCCGCCTGCGCGCGTCGCCGCCGGGCGGGTGCTGTTTCAGGGCCGCGACCTCGTGACCATGGACGACGAAAGCCTGCGCCGGGTGCGCGGGCCGGGAATCGGCTTTGTGTTCCAGGACCCGATGACCTCGCTCAACCCGGTCTATAGCGTCGGCTATCAGCTGGCGGAGCCGCTGCGCGCGCATCTGGGCCTGAGCAAGACGCAGGCCCGCGCCCGCGCGGCGGCGCTGCTGGCGCTGGTCGGCATCCCTTCGCCCGAGGCGCGGCTCGACGATTACCCGCACCAGTTCTCCGGCGGGATGCGCCAGCGGGTGATGATCGCCATCGCGCTGTCCTGCGACCCCAGGGTGCTGATCGCCGACGAGCCGACCACCGCGCTCGACGTGACGATCCAGGCGCAGATCATCGCGCTGGTGAAGGATCTGCGCGCGCGGCTGGGCATGGCGGTGGTGTGGATCACCCATGATCTCGGCGTGGTGGCGGGCATCGCCGACCGGGTGCTGGTGATGTATGCGGGGCAGGTGGTGGAGAGCGCCGCCGTGCAGGCGCTCTACGACAACCCCGCCCACCCCTACACCCGCGCGCTGTTCGAGACGCTGCCCAGCGTCACCGGCGCGCGGCGCGACAAGCTGCGCACCATCGCCGGCCAGCCGCCGATCCTGGGCGCCGCGCCCGCCGCCTGCCCCTTCGCGCCGCGCTGCGCTGAGGCGCACGACCGCTGCCGCAAGGCCAACCCGCCGCTGATCGCGGTGGGCGAAGGGCACGCGGCGGCCTGCTGGCTGGCGGAGGGCGCGCGATGAGCGCGGCGCAGGCCTCCGCGCCGGACGCGCTGGTGCAAGTCGAGGATCTGTCGGTGCATTTCCCGGTCTATGCCGGGCTGTTCAAGCGCCGCGTCGGCGAGATCAGGGCGGTGGACGGCGTCAGCTTCACGATCCCGCGCGGCGAGACGCTGGGTCTTGTCGGCGAATCGGGCTGCGGCAAGTCCACCACCGGGCGCGCGGTGCTGCGGCTCTATGAGCCGACCGCCGGGCGCATCCTGTTCGAGGGCCGCGACATCGCGCGCCTTGGCGGCGAGGCGCTGCGCCGCACCCGGCCCCGGATGCAGATGATCTTTCAGGACCCGCAGGCCAGTCTGAACCCGCGCATGACGGTCGGCTCGATCATCGCCGAGCCGCTGGACGAGCACCTGAGCCTGTCGCGCCGCGAACGGCGCGACAAGGTCGAGACGCTGCTCGACGCGGTGGGCATGAACCCGCGCTTCGCCGACCGCTATCCGCACGAGTTCTCCGGCGGCCAGCGCCAGCGCATCGGCATCGCCCGCGCGCTGGCGCTGGACCCAGCTTTCATCGTCTGCGACGAGCCGATCGCCGCGCTCGACGTGTCGATCCAGGCGCAGGTGGTCAACCTGCTGGAGGATCTCCAGCAGCGGCTGGGCCTCACCTACCTGTTCATCAGCCACGACCTGAGCATGGTGCGCCACATCGCGACGCAGGTGGCGGTGATGTATCTGGGAACCATTGTCGAACTGGCGTCGCGCGATCAGCTCTACGCCGCGCCGCGCCATCCCTATACCCAGGCGCTGCTGTCGGCCGTGCCGGTCGCCGATCCGCATGTCGAGGCGACCCGCAGCCACATCATCCTGACCGGCGATGTGCCCAGCCCATCCAACCCACCCTCGGGCTGCCGCTTTCGCACCCGCTGTCCGGTCGCGCAACCGCGCTGCGCCGAGGCGGCGCCGCCGCTGCGCAGGCTTTCGGACGGGCGGCGGGTCGCCTGCCATTTCGCGGACTGAGCCTGCGCCCGCCGCGCGGTTTGCGCGCTGGGGCCGGAATGCTATCTTCGCGGCTGATCGCAACCGGAGCGCCTGCATGACCGTCGTCACCCCCCTCCCCGCCAAGGCGGCTTTCGACTGGGCCGACCCGCTGGGTCTCGACGCGGCGCTGACCGACGAGGAGCGGATGATCCGCGACGCGGCGCGCGACTATGCGCAGGGGCGGCTTCAGCCGCGCGTGATCGAAGCGTATCGCGAGGAAAAGACCGATCCGCTGATCTTTCGCGAGATGGGCGCGCTGGGTCTGCTCGGGCCGACGATCCCCGAGGCTTACGGCGGCGCGGGCGCGTCCTATGTCGCCTATGGGCTGATCGCGCGCGAGGTCGAACGGGTGGATTCGGGCTATCGCTCGATGATGTCGGTGCAGTCCTCGCTGGTGATGCACCCGATCCACGCCTACGGCTCGGAGGCGCAGCGCCGCAAGTATCTGCCGGGGCTGGCCACCGGGGCGCTGATCGGCTGTTTCGGGCTGACCGAGCCGGACGCAGGCTCCGACCCCGGCGCGATGAAGACCCGCGCGGAAAAGACCGCCTCCGGCTATCGCCTGTCGGGCGCGAAGATGTGGATCTCCAACAGCCCGATCGCCGACGTGTTCGTGGTCTGGGCGAAATCCGACGCCCACGGCGGCGCGATTCGCGGCTTCGTGCTGGAGAAGGGCATGGACGGCCTCAGCGCGCCCAGGATCGGCGGCAAGCTCAGCTTGCGCGCCTCGATCACCGGCGAGATCGTGATGGACGGCGTCGCGGTGGGCGAGGACGCGCTGCTGCCGGGGGTGGAGGGGCTGAAAGGCCCGTTCGGCTGCCTCAACCGCGCGCGCTATGGCATCGCCTGGGGGGTGATGGGCGCGGCGGCGTTCTGTTGGCATGCCGCGCGCCAGTATGGGCTGGACCGCCGCCAG
>CAZRFB010000382.1:0-4176 GCA_964599185.1 uncultured Rhodobacterales bacterium
CAACCTTGAAAGCATCCCGCCCGCGCCGCGCGGCGTGCCGCAGATCGAGGTGACGTTCGACATCGACGCCAACGGCATCGTGTCGGTCTCCGCCAAGGACAAGGGCACCGGCAAGGAGCAGAAGATCACCATCCAGGCCTCCGGCGGCCTGAGCGACAGCGACATCGACAAGATGGTGAAGGAGGCCGAGGAGAACGCCGAGGCCGACAAGGCGCGCCGCGCCATGGTCGAGGCGCGCAACAACGCCGAGAGCCTGATCCACAGCGTCGAGAAGTCGCTGAAGGAGCATGGCGACAAGGTGGACGCCGCCACCCGCGGCGCCATCGAGAGCGCCCGCGACGCGCTCAAGACCGCGCTTGAGGGCGAGGATGTCGAGGCGGTCAAGACCGGCCATCAGGCGCTGATGGAGGCGTCGATGAAGCTGGGCGAGGCGATCTACAAGGCGGAGGCCGAAGCCGCGCAGGCTCAGGCGCCCCAGGGTGACGGCGCGGGCGACGGCGCATCGGCGAAGGACGACGACGTGGTGGACGCCGATTTCGAGGAAGTCCGCGAGGACGACAAGAAGCCGCGCGCGTGAGCGAGGCGCCCTTTCCGGCCGAATGCGCGGCCCCGCCCCTGTGGCGGGGCCGACGCGCTTGCAGCCCCAGGCAGATGAGCTGAACGATGGCGCAACGCGACTTCTACGAGATTCTGGGCGTGTCCCGCACCGCCTCCGACGACGACATCAAGAAAGCCTACCGCAAGCTCGCCAAGGAGCTTCACCCCGACCGCAACGCCGCCGACCCGACCCTTGAGGCGAAGTTCAAGGAGGTCAACGGCGCCTACGACATCCTGCGCGACAAGGACAAGCGCGCGGCCTATGACCGCTTCGGCCACGCCGCGTTCGAGGGCGGCATGGGCGGCGGCAGGCCCGGCGCGGGGCCGGGCGGCGCCGATTTCGCCTCCGCGTTCTCCGACGTGTTCGACGACCTGTTCGGCGAGTTCGCCGGGCGCGGGCGCGGCGGCGCGGGCGGACAGCGGCGCACGCGCGGCGCCGATCTGCGCTACAACCTCACCATCACGCTCGACGAGGCGTTCGCGGGCAAGCAGACCACGATCACCGTGCCCGGCTCGGTGGCGTGCGCGTCCTGCGAGGGCACCGGCAGCGAGGGCGCCGCTCAGCCGCAGACCTGCCCTACCTGTCAGGGCATGGGCAAGGTGCGTGCGCAGCAGGGCTTTTTCACCATCGAGCGCACCTGCCCCACCTGCAACGGGCGCGGCCAGATCGTCAAGAATCCCTGCAAGTCCTGCGCGGGCGCCGGCCGCGTGCGCAAGGATCGCGCGCTGCAGGTGCAGATCCCGATGGGCGTGGAGGACGGCACCCGCATCCGGCTGGCGGGCGAGGGCGAGGCGGGCCTGCGCGGCGGGCCGCCGGGCGATCTGTATATCTTCATCGAGATCGCGGCCCACAAGCTGTTCCAGCGCGAGGGGATGGACCTGCACTGCCGCGTCACCGTGCCGATGACCACGGCGGCGATGGGCGGCGAGATCGAGGCGCCGACGCTGGACGGCGGGCGCACCCGGGTGAAGATCCCGGCGGGCGCGCAGTCCGGCAAACAGTTGCGCCTGCGCGGCAAGGGCATGCCGCAGCTGCGCGGCGGGCGCTATGGCGATCTTTATCTCGAGGTGCAGGTCGAGACGCCGGTCAACCTGACCGCCCGCCAGCGCGAGCTGTTGCAGGAGTTCGAGAAGGCGGGCGCCGACAACAGCCCCGACAGCAAGGACTTTTTCAGCAAGGTCAAGGATTTTTGGGGGATGGGCGGCTGACGGAGCGCCGCTGAGCGGGTCGGCGCGCCACATTTCCGCCTATTTACTCGAATCGGTTAACGTTTTATGAATAGTTGAGGATTAACCGATTGGAGACGACTCCATGCGTACATTCCTCACCTCAGCAGCCATCGGATTGATGGCGAGCGGCGCCTGGGCCGCCGCGATCATCGACAACGGCGTCATCCAGCTCGGCGTCGACGATCTGGGCCAGCTGAACGTGCCGGGCGGCGTCCTGTCACCGGTCGAAGGCACCTCGTCCGTCGGTCTGCGGCATCTGCCGACCGGCAACGAAGCCACTTCGCACGGCTGCCTGTGCGAAGGCTGGGGCGTCGGCATCGGCGAGACCGGCGTCAGCGGCTTCGCCAACAACGACACCGGCATAGGCAACCTGACGGGGATCAGCTTTGTCTCCGACCCGACCTCCGCCACCTCAATCGTTGAACTGACGTCTGGCGAGCTGCGCGTCACCCACGCCTTCGCGCCGACCGTGGAGACGCCGGACCTTTATCGGGTCAAGGTGACCATCGAGAACATCAGCGGCGCAGACATCGCCGACCTGCGCTACACCCGCACCTTCGACTGGGACGTCGAGCCGGACACGTTCTCCGAAGTCGTGACCCACGTCGGCGTCGCCTCCACGCCTTCGGTGTTGCTGGCGATCGACAACGGCTTTGTGGATTCCGATCCTTTTGCGGCTCGCTTCGAAATTGTTGCCGGCGGCACTGGCGACTTCGTCGATCTTGGGCCGGATGATCACGGTTCGAACTTCGACTTCGGCTTTGGCGCGCTCGCTGCGGGCGGGTCGTTCAGTTTCGACATCTACTACGGCGCATCGGCGACTGAGGCGGCGGCGTTCGTCGCCCTGAATGCAGTCGGCGCCGAGGTGGCGTCGCTGGGTCAGCCGGGCACCGACCCGACCGGGACCGGGTTTAACGCGGCGGGTCTTCCGACCGCAACCTTCATGTTCGGCTTTGGCGACGTGGGTGGAATCGTGATCCCGCCGACGCCCAACCCGGTGCCGCTGCCTGCCGCCGGTTGGCTGCTGCTGGCGGGTCTGGGCGCGCTGGGCGGCACGCGGATCCTGTCGCGCCGCGCGGCTTGACGATAACACCCCACGCGGACGATCATCGTTGCGGCGCCCCCCAGAAAAGGGGCGCCGTCTCGGCTTTAGTGTGCTCGGGTCGGCCTGAACCGGGCTCGCCGGTCAGGATCAACGCTTGGGCCTGGATTGCAGGATCGACGCCATGTCCGCACGCACTGCCGCAGCTGCTAGCGGCGCCTGCGCCTTCTTTCTTGTCGGCGTCGTCACAAGTCTTGCGCAAGGCGTGCCGCCCTGGGACTCTCGCTGCGATGCGCGGGGATGCTCACACTCCCGCGCGCTCAGCGAAAGCGCCACGTTGCGGCGCATTGCGACAGTGTCCGTGCTCACCGAAGCGCAGGCGACCGGAGCGACGCTCGCTGTGGCGCTGCCGCTTGGCCTGGCGCTGGAGCCGGGGGTGCAATTCGTGCTGGGCGACACCGTGTGGCCAGCGCCGTTCAAGGTGTGCTTCCCGGATGGATGTAGCGCCGCGATCACCCTGGATGAGGCGATGTTGGCGCAACTGCTGTCAGCGCCGGATATCGCCGTAAGGTATTTCGCTTTCAATGACGGCAGGGCTATTATGATCGACGCCCCGCTTGGCGGCCTCGCCGAGGCCGTCGCGTCTCGGCGTCCGTAAACGCCAGACGGCGCGTTCCAACTCAGTGGACGCTGACTGGCGTCATCTCATTCTGCCGCGCCACCACGAACGCGAGATCGCGGTCGCCAACCAGCGCAAGCCGCGCGCCGGAGGCGTCGTGGATCGCATAGAGCGCGGCGTCGCCGACCTGCGCGCGCGCCTCGGCGGGCAGTTCTTCAGGGAGCACGGCGCGGATATACACGATCCGGCTGTCGTCCGCCGCTTTGTGCAGCGTCTGGGCAAGGCTGGGGTGGTCCATTCGGGATACTCCTGACTTGAGCGCGCCCGCCGTTCAGGCCGGGCGCTTGATCGCAATCGTCTTCACAACCGTCTCCGGCGTGCTGCGCGCCAGATCGATGTGCAGCAGGCCGCAATCGAGATGCGCGCCGGAAACCTCCATCCCGTCGGCCAGCACGAAGATGCGCTGGAATTGCCGGGTGGCGATGCCGCGGTGCAGAAAAACCCGCTCCGCCCCATCCGCCGCCGCCGGATCGGCGATGCGGCCACGCACCACCAGCTGGCGATCCTCCAGCGTCACCGCAAGATCGGCCTCGGCGAACCCCGCCACCGCCAGCGTGATGCGATAGCGCGCGTCGCCGCGCTGCTCGATGTTGTAGGGCGGATAGCTCTCACCGCTTTTGGCGGTGCG
>CAZRFB010000383.1:0-10866 GCA_964599185.1 uncultured Rhodobacterales bacterium
CAGCCCCTGCGCGATGGCCTGCGCCGCGGCGTCGGCCTCGGCCTTCATCTCCGGCGAGATCAGCTCGGCGTTGTCGGCGTCGATCACCCAGTCCATGCCGCCCTCGGCCAGCCCCAGCGAGCGCACGCCCGGCGCCCAGTCGTCAAAGGCGGCGCGCACGGCGACATCGGTGCGCTTGCGCATCGAGGTCAGCACCGCGCCGGGGTGCAGGCCGTTCTGGTTGCTGTCGGTGCCGATGCCCAGCACGCCCGCATCCGCCGCCGCCTGCAACACGCCGATCCCTGTGCCGCCCGCCGCCTGCAGGATCACGTCGGCGCCCCGGTCGATCTGGCCGCGCGCAAGCTCGGCGCCGCGCACCGGGTCGGCCCAGGCGGCGGGCGTGTCGCCGGCCATGTTCACCAGCACCTCGACGCCGGGGTTGATCGCGCGCGCGCCCTGCGCATAGCCGCAGGCGAAGCGGCGGATCAGCGGGATGTCCATGCCGCCGACCACGCCCACCACGCCGCTCTCCGACGCCAGCCCGGCCAGAACGCCGATGACATAGGCGCCCTCGTGCTCGCGAAACACCACAGATTGCACGTTGGGCGCGTCCACCACCGCGTCGATCAGGGTGAAATGCGTGTCGGGAAAGGCGGGCGCGACCTCGGCCAGCGCGCTCGCCTGCATGAAGCCCACCGCCACGATCGGATCGCGGCCCTGGGCGGCGAAGCGGCGCAGCGCCTGGATCATCTGGCCGACGTCGCGCGGCTCGAACTCCGCCACGCTCGCGCCGGTCTCCGCCGCCCAGGCGCTCGCCCCGGCGGCGGCGCTTTCGTTGAATGAGGCGTCGAACTTGCCGCCGGTGGAATAGACGATGGCGGGATTTACGGCGGTGGGATCAGCGGCCGGGTCGGCGGCGGCGGCGGTCGCCGCCAGCGCCGCCGCGAACAGCAGCGCGCGCATCAGTAGGGGCAGGCGCTGTCGGTCATGTAGTCGTGCACGACCACCTCGCCCGACACGATCTTCGCCGCCGCCGCCTCGACCGCCGCCTTCATCTCGGGCGTGATCAGACTGGCGTTGTTGTCGTCCAGCGCCCAGGCCACGCCGTCCTGCGCCAGCCCAAGCACCGAGAAACCGGTGCTCCACTGGTCGTTCTTCACGTCCATGAAGGCGTCATACACCGCCACATCGACGCGCTTGACCATCGAGGTCAGCACCTTGCCCGGATGCAGGCCGTTCTGGTTGCTGTCCACGCCGATGCCCAGCTTGCCTGCGTCCGCCGCCGCCTGCAGCACGCCGCGTCCGGTGCCGCCGGCGGCGTGATAGATCACCTCCGCGCCGCGCGAGATCTGGCTCTGCGCCAGCTCGCCGCCCTTGACGGGGTCGTTCCACGCCGCGCCGGTAGTGCCGATCATGTTCTGGAACACCTCCACGTCAGCGACCGACTTGACGCCGCCGACATAGCCGCAGGCGAACTTGCGAATGAGGGGGATGTCCATGCCGCCGACGAAACCGACCGGCTTGCCCTCCGCCGCCATCGCCGCGAGGATGCCGACGAGATAGCTGCCCTCATGCTCGTTGAACAGGATCGAGCGCACGTTGGGCTTGTCCACCACCATATCGACGATGCCGAATTTGGTGTCGGGAAACTCGCCCGCCACCTTGTCGAGCGCGGCGCCGTGGCTGAAGCCGATGGCGATCACCGGGTTATAGCCGTCGCGGGCGAAGCGGCGCAGCGCCTGTTCGCGCTGGCTGTCGTTCTGGATCTCGAAATCGCGATACGCGACGCCGGTGTCGGCCTTGAACCGCTCGGCGCCAGTGTGGGCGGCCTCGTTGAAGCTGCCGTCGAACTTGCCGCCCAGATCATAGACCACGGCGGGCTTGAAGCCTTGCGCCGCCGCCGCAAGGGCGACGACCGCGCAGGCGGCGGCGAGGGCGAGAGTGCGCAGCATGAAAGTCTCCCTGACGGCGGGCCGCGTTCGGGCCTCTGAAACCATGAAGAACAGGTTCACCGTTTTGGGCCGCGACGCAAGTGGCGCGGCGCGCAGGAGGTCGGCCGTGGCGCGCGCGGCCCCCCGCCTCAGGCTTTGCGCCAGGCCTCGACCTTGCGATAGAGCGTGGAGGGGCTGACGTCGAGCATCCGCGCCGCGCGGGGGACGGAGCCTTCGCAGGCGTCGAGCGTCGCCTCGATATAGTCGCGTTCGATCTGGTCGAGCGGCGCGCCCACCAGCGGGCGCAGCAACGCGCGCAGGTCGCCCGGATCGGGCGGCGCAGTGGGCGGCGCCGCCACCGCCGCCGCCTCGCTGAACCGGGGCGGCAGCATCCCCAGCGTCACTTCCTCCCCCTCGCGCAGCACCGCCACATGGCGCAGCACGTTCTGCAGCTCACGGATGTTGCCCGGCCAGCGATAGCGCAGGAACGCCGCCGCCACCGGCGCGCTGAGGCGGCGGAACGCCTTGCCCTCCTCGCGCGCATAGTCCGCCAGCAGCGCCTCGGCGATCTCGATCACGTCGCGCCCGCGCGCGTTCAGCGGCGGCAGATGCACCGGCACGACGTGCAGGCGATAGAACAGATCGGCGCGAAAGCGCCCGACCTCCACCTCCGCCTGCGGGTCTCGGTTGGTGGCGCAGACGATGCGCACGTCCACCTTGCGCGGCGTCGAGGCGCCGACCGGCTGGATCGAGGAGGTCTGCAAGAAGCGCAACAGCTTGGTTTGCAGGTCGGGGTCCATCTCGCAGATCTCGTCGAGAAACAGCGTGCCGCCGTCCGCCAGCGCCGCCGCGCCGGGCCGGTCGCCGATGGCGCCGGTGAAGGCGCCCTTCAGATGGCCGAACACCTCCGATTCCAGCAGGTCGTGCGGAATGGCGCCGCAGTTCAGCGCCACGAACGGCCCCGACCGGCGCGGCGACAGCGCATGGATCGCCTGGGCGCAGACCTCCTTGCCGGTGCCGCTCTCGCCGGTGACGAACACCGTCGCCGACGACCGCCCGACGCTGCGCAGCACGTCATAGATCTCGCGCATCGCCGCGGAACCGCCGATGAAGCCGTGAAAGCCGCTGCCGGGCGCGGCGGCCTGATCGGGATCGGGGGCGGCGGCGTCATCAGCGCTGGCGCAGGCCGCCTCTACCGCGCGCATCAGGCGGTTGTCCTCGAACGGCTTCACCAGAAAGTCGAAGGCGCCGCCGCGCATCGCCTCGACCGCGCGGTTGATCGAGCCGTTGGCGGTCATCACGATCGCCCGCACGCCGGGGTCGGCCGCCCGCATCGCGCGCAACACGTCGATGCCGTCGCCGTCGGGCAGCATCAGGTCGAGCAGCACCACGCGGTGCGCGCCGCGCCCGTGGCGGTCCAGCGCCTCGGCGGCGGAGAAGGCGCACTCCACGCGATAGCCGCCGCGCGTCAGCAGCATCTCATAGGTGAGCGACAGCGAAGGCGTGTCCTCCACCAGCAGCACGGCGCTCGCGGCGGCGGCCACCGCGCGTCAGCCCTTGGCGCGCGCGATCCGCGCCTGGACGAAGGCGCGCAGGCCGTCGATCTGGTCGAGCGCCTCCGTCACCATCGTCGGCAGGTCGCCCTGCACCCGCCCGCTCGCGGCGCCGTTGAGCTTTTGCGCCAGTCTTTGCAGATCGGCGGCGCCGATCGCGCCGGCCACCGAGATCAGCACATGGGTCGCCGACGCGATGGCGGTCTTGTCGAGCGCGGCCATGCCGGTGCGCACCTCATCGGCCGCGCGGCCGAGGTCGATGTCGATCTTGCCGAGCAGATCGGCCATCGCCTCGGGGCCGATGGAGTCTTCCAGCGCCTTGAAAACGCTCATCGTCACCGGGCCTTCATCGGCGGATGCAGGCTCCTCCGTCGGCCTGTCCGCATCGACGCCGCGTTGATAGGACTTGTCGGCCAGGGTCACGATGTCGCGCCCGAACTGCTCGATGCCCAGCAGCGGCTTGGGGATCAGCCCGTCGGCGCCGGCCTCGGAAATCTTCTCGCGATGCTCGCGCAGCGCATAGGCGGTGACGGCGATCACCGGCGCGTCGCACAGCGGCGCGGCGGCCTTGCGGATCGAGCGGATCACGTCGAGGCCCGAGACGCGCGGCATCTCGATGTCGATCAGGAACAAGTCGTAGGCCTTGACCTCGATCATCTCCAGCGCCTCGGCGCCGTCGTTGGCCACATCGACCCGCGCGCCCAGCGCATCGAGCATCTGGGTGGCCACCATCTGGTTGGTGATGTTGTCCTCCGCCAGCAGGATGCGCTTGTCGCGCAGCCAGGCGATGCCGGTGGCGGCGGGCCGGGTTTTTTCAGCCGTCATTCAAAGGCATCCCTATCGGTGACCATCGCATCCCAGGCGCGCCGCGCCGGATGCGAACCATTCAGGCTGACAGGCAATCACGATCTCTCTCCGAGGCCAAGACTTGATCGGCGCAACGGGGCGGCAGCATGGCGGCGCGCCCGCTCGCGCGCCGCTTTCGCAGCAGCCATCCGTCAGCCTGCGCAAACCCTAGGGGTGCAGAGGTAAACGAACATAGAATTATCCGAACCCGCCGCGCGTGCAGGCCCGCACGTCATGCGGATCCGCCGAAGCCGGCCGATTTCAGCGCGGCGCCGATCTCGTCGAGCACGCCCATGTCGTCGATGGTGGCGGGCGCCTTCCACGGCTGGCCGTCGGCCATCTTGGCCATGACGCCGCGCAGCACCTTGCCGGAGCGGGTTTTTGGCAGCCGGTCCACCACGATCGCGGTCTTGAACGCCGCCACCGGGCCGATCCGGTCGCGCACCAGCGCCACGCATTCCGCCGCGATCACGTCCGGGTCGCGATCGCAGCCGGTGTTGAGGCAGACGAAACCTACCGGCGTCTGCCCTTTCAGCGCGTCATGGGCGCCGATCACCGCGCATTCGGCCACGTCGTGATGGCTGGCCAGCACCTCCTCCATCGCGCCGGTGGACAGGCGGTGGCCGGCCACGTTGATCACGTCGTCGGTGCGCGCCATGACGTAGAGATAGCCGTCCTCGTCCATCATCCCCGCGTCGCCGGTCTCGTAATAGCCGGGGAAAGCGTTCAGATAGCCTTTGCGAAACCGCTCGTCGGCATGCCACAGCGTCGGCAGACAGCCCGGCGGCAGCGGCAGCTTCACCGTGATCGCGCCCAGCGTTCCCGGCGCAACCGGATGGCCGCCCTCGTCGAGGATCGCCACGTCATAACCCGGCATCGGCACGGTGGGTGAGCCCAGCTTGACCGGCAAAAGCTCGATGCCGACCGGGTTGGCGGCGATGGCCCAGCCGGTCTCGGTCTGCCACCAATGGTCGATCACCGGCACGCCCAGCGCCTTTTGCGCCCAGACGATGGTGTCTGGGTCGGCGCGCTCGCCCGCCAGAAACAGCGTCTTGAGCGAAGTGATGTCGTAGTGCGCGACCAGCTTGCCCTCCGGGTCGTCGCGCTTGATGGCGCGCAGCGCGGTCGGCGCGGTGAACAGCGCCTTGACCTTGTGCTCCTGGATCACGCGCCAATAGACGCCCGCATCGGGGGTGCCGACCGGCTTGCCCTCGAAAAGGATCGTGGTCGCGCCCACGATCAGCGGCGCATAGACGATGTAGCTGTGGCCGACCACCCAGCCCACGTCCGACGCCGCCCAGAACACCTCGCCCGCGCCGATGTCGTAGATGTTCTTCATCGACCAGGCGAGCGCCACCATATGCCCGCCGCTGGCGCGCACCACGCCCTTGGGCGCGCCGGTGGTGCCGGAGGTGTAGAGGATATAGACCGGCTCCGCCCCACCCACCGGGGCGCATTCGCTGAACGGCGCGTTTGCGACCGCCGCCTCCCAGTCATGATCGCGCCCGGCCGCCATCGCCGCCGCCGCCTGCGGGCGCTGCTTGATGATGCAGAAACTCGGCTTGTGGCGCGCCAGTTCAATCGCCGAGTCCAGCAGCGGCTTGTAGGGCACCACCCGCCCCGGCTCCACGCCGCAGGAGGCCGAGATCACCGCCTTGGGTTCGGCGTCGTCGATGCGCACCGCCAGTTCGTTGGCCGCGAAGCCGCCGAACACCACGGAGTGGATCGCGCCGATGCGCGCGCAGGCCAGCATCGCCACCAGCGCCTCGGGGATCATCGGCATGTAGATCAGCACGCGGTCGCCCTTGACCACGCCCCGCGCCTCCAGCGCGCCGCCAAGCCGCGCCACCCGCTCCTGCAACTCGGCGTAGGTGATCTGGGTCTTGGTCCCCGTCACCGGGCTGTCGTGGATCACCGCCAGCCGCGCGCCATGGCCTGCGGCGACATGGCGATCCACGGCGTTCCAGCAGGTGTTCGCCACGCCGTCGGCGAACCACTGGTAGAACGGCGCATTGGCGGCGTCGAGCGCCTTCTTCGGCTTCTCGAACCAGTCTATCGTCCCGGCGGCCTTCATCCAGAAGGCCTCGGGATCGCTCTTCCATTCCGCATAGACCTGCTTGTAGGTCGTCATGTCTCCCCCCCTGCGCCGCTGCGTCGTTTTGACGAAAGTAACACCCGGGAAGGGCCGCGGCGCAATCGGACACAGGCGCCGCGCGCTGACATGCCGCGCCGCAGCATGGCGGATGATCCGGCGCAAGGCATGGGCTGCGCCCTGCCCGCGCACAGGAAAGCGTCGGCGGGACCGGGCTGCGGACGACGCTTGCGTGATCGCCGCGTCACCAGGTCCGCAGCGGACGAAGCAGATGACTTTTCTTGCTGATGTGCGCGCTCATCCGGCCAATCAGCCGATCCAGTTCGGAAATGCCCTCGAACAGGAACGGCCCCTTGTTCAACATGACGCATTCCGCGCGCGCGGCCATCGCGGCGTCGGTCATCTCGCCGCGCGAGGCCACGCCCGTCTTGAGAAAGCTTTCAAGAACCTGGGTCGCCCAGATCACCGGGACCTGGGCGGCTTCGCAGAGCCAGAGAATCTCCTCCTGCATTTCAGCCAGCCGCACGAAACCGAGCTCAACCGCAAGATCGCCCCGGGCGATCATGATCGCCGTCGGCTGCCGGCCGGCGGCGCGAACCAGCAGATCCGGCAGGTTCCGCACGGCGCGCTTGGTCTCGATCTTGAGCACCAGACCGATCCTGCGCCAGTCGTCGGGCCGCTCCTGCGCGAGGATATCCTGAAGCTGCCGCACGTCCTCGGTATCCTGGACGAAGGAGAATTCTACGCCGTCGGCATGGTGGGCGACAAAGCGCACCACCGCGCGATCCACATCGGTCAGCGCGGGCACGTCGATTTCGGTGTCGGGGAAATTGACGCCCTTCTCGGGTTTGAGCTTGTAGCCTTTTTCATCCGGTCCGGCGACGATCCTCACGACCACGCCCCAAGGCTCGCGGCTCAGCACCACCATGTCGAGCTTGCCGTCATCCATCAGGATGCGCTGTCCCGGCTCGGTCAGCGGCAGCGCCTCGGTCAGGGTGCATTCGATCGCGGGCATCTTGTGCGGCGCGCGGTCAAGCTGACCGGGCGCGGTGATGGCGAGCTCGTCACCCGCCGCAACCCTGCGCAGGCCCTTGGCGTCACGGCTTGCGCCGGTGCGGATCTTTGGTCCCGCAAGGTCCATCATGATCCGCATCCGCCGTCCGGTCGCCTCCGCCGCGCGGCCGACATGGGCGATCATGCGCGCCCAGGTCGCCTCGTCGTCATGGGCGCAGTTGATCCGCACGGCCTCGACGCCCAGGCTGGCGAGCCGGGTCATGAATTCGGGTTCGTCGGCGGCTTCGCTCGGCAGCGTGACCAGAAGACGCACCGGACTGTGGCTGGACGGCGCGCCCAGAAGGTCGTCAGCCCGCGCGGCGATGCGCGCCTCGCCCGCATGAAACGCCGCCGGGGACGCAGGATTCCACGGCGCGCCCTGCGCCGCGGCCAGCAGCGCCGCCACCGCGTCCAGCGTCGGCATGACGCGGCTTTCCGCGCGCCCGAGCGACGACAAGCCCACCTCCATGAGGCTGCGCTGGACGCCCCGCAGATCGTGGCGCCGCAAGGCGAGATAGTGCGCGAAGTTGGCCGCGCTCGGCGCGAACGCCGCCGCCTCCACCCAGCCGCTCCACCGCGCCTGAATGCGCTCGCCTTCGGAAAGCACGGACGCGCGCAACGTCCCGACATCGTGAAGCAGCGCGGCAAGGTCTGGATTGGTCATTCAGAGCATCCTCCACGCAGGCGTATAACCGCGCGATTTGACAGCGGCATGACAGTCGGTGCGATTGATTCAGCGAAACGCATATGTCGCGGGGGCGTTGCACGATAGCGGCGGGGACGAATCCGCGTCCCAGATCGCGAATCGAAACCTGACAGGGAGAACACCATCATGTTGCGTCGCACATTTTGCCGGAGCCTTGGCGCGGCGGCGGTCGGCTTCGGCGCCGTCCGGTGGCCGGGCGCCCCCGCCTTGGCGCAGGACGTCATCTTCGGTCGCGAACTGATGACCGAGGCGGAGATGGCCGAACAGCACAGGCTGATGCGCAACGCGACCTCGGACGCCGAGCGCGAACGCATCCGGCTCGAACACCACGAGCGCATGACCGCCCGCGCGCGCGAACGCGGCGTCACATTGCCCGACGAGCCGATGAGCGGCATGGGCCAGGGCATGGGCCAGGGCCAAGGCATGGGCCAGGGCCAAGGCATGGGTCAGGGTATGGGCCAGGGTATGGGCAAGGGCGGTGGTCAAGGCCAAGGCATGGGCCAGGGCGGTGGCCAGGGTCAGGGCGGCGGCCAGGTCATGCCGCCGATCCGCAAGGGTCAGGGCGCGGGCGGCTGAGCAGCGCGGGCCGCGCCGCCCGCCACCCGCCTCCTGCAGCGCGCGCAGGGGGCGGCCTGAGCGGCCCGCCGCCGCCCTTACGCGGCGCCTCAGCCCGCCGAGCCGACCCCGAACTCGCCCGCCGCCGCCAGCGCTGCGACGTTGAGCAGGCCGCGCGCGGTGAATGAGGGCGTCACCACCTGCGCGGCGCCGTCCAGCCCCATCAGGATCGGGCCGACCTGCAAGCCCCCCGCCAGCGCCTTGAGCGCGTTGCGCGCCGCGCTCGCAGCCTCCAGCGACGACATGATCATCAGGTTGGCCGAACCCTTGAGCCGCGACGCGGGGAACAGCCGGGCGCGCGCGACGGGGTCGAGCGCGGCGTCGATGTGCATCTCGCCCTCATACTCGAAATCCACCGGCTCACGGTCCATCAGCGCCAGCGCGGCGCGCATCCGCCGCGCGGCTTCGGTGTTCAGGCTGCCGAAGCTGGAGGCCGAGATGAACGCCACCTTGGGCGGGATGCCGAAACGGCGCACTTCCGCCGCCGCTTCACGCGCGATCTCGACCAGTTGCTCCGGCGAGGGTTCGGGGTGGATATGGGCGTCGGCGAAGAAGATCGGCCCCTGATCGAGGATGAACGCCGACACCGTGCCGATCGCGCGCCGCGCGCCCTCGTGGCACAGCACCTGCCGCACATAGTTCAGATGCCACGTGTATTCGCCGAACAGGCCGCACACCACGCTGTCGGCCTCGCCGCGATGCACCATCACCGCGCCGATGGCGGTGGTGTTGGTGCGCATGATCGCGCGGGCGATGTCAGGCGTCACGCCCTCGCGCGCGGTCAGCGCGTGGTAGGTGCGCCAGTAGTCGCCATAGCGCGGATCGTCCTCGGGGTCGCAGGGGTCGAAATCGCGCTCCACCTTCAGCGGCAGGCCCAGCTTCTCGATGCGGTCGGCGACCACCCGCGCCCGCCCGATCAGGATCGGCTTGCCAAAGCCCTCCTGCCGCATGGCGAGCGCGGTGCGCAGCGCGCGTTCGTCCTCGCCCTCGGCGAACACCACGCGGCGCTGATGGCCGCGCGCCCGCGCGAAGATCGGCTTCATCAGAAAGCCGGTGCGATACACGGTGCGGTCGAGTTTCTCGCGATAGGCGGCCATGTCGGCGATCGGCCGGGCGGCCACGCCGCTGTCCATCGCCGCCTGCGCCACGGCGGCGGCGACGGTGGCCAGCAGACGCGGGTCGAACGGTTTTGGGATCAGGTATTCCGGGCCGAACACCAGCCGCTCGTCGGCATAGGCGCGCGCGGCCTCCTCGGTGCTGGGGGCGTGCGCCATGTCGGCGATGGCGGTGGCGCAGGCGACCTTCATCGCCTCGTTGATCTCGGTGGCGCCGCAGTCGAGCGCGCCGCGGAACAGGAACGGAAAGCACAGGACGTTGTTGACCTGATTGGGATAGTCGGAGCGCCCGGTCGCCATCAGCGCGTCGGGCCGCACCGCGCGCACCACTTCCGGCGCGATCTCGGGCGTCGGGTTGGCCAGCGCCAGGATCACCGGATTGGGCGCCATGCCCTTGATCATGTCGCCGGTCAGCACGCCGGGGCCCGCCAGCCCCAGGAACAGATCGGCGCCCTCCAGCGCGCCGGTCAGATCCTGCCCGCCCTCCGGCGCGGCGTAGAGCGCCTTGTGCGGGTCGAGGTCGTTGCGCTTGGCGTGCACGATGCCCTTGCGGTCGAACAGCTTCACATGCTCGCGCTTCACGCCCAGCGCCACCAGCAGGTTGAGGCAGGCGATCCCCGCCGCGCCGCCGCCGACCGAGACGACCTTGATATCCTCGAACTTCTTGTCCCCCAGCCGCAGCGCGTTGGTGACCGCCGCCGCCACCACGATCGCCGTGCCGTGCTGATCGTCGTGCATCACCGGGATCTTCATGCGCTCCTTGCAGATGCGCTCGACCTCGAAACACGTGGGGGCGGAGATGTCCTCAAGGTTCACGGCGCCGAAGGTCGGCTCGAGCGCGATCACGATCTCGGCCAGCTTGACCGGATCCTTCTCGTTCACCTCGATGTCGAAACAGTCGATGGCGGCGAATTTCTTGAACAGCGCCGCCTTGCCCTCCATCACCGGCTTGGAGGCGAGCGGGCCGATGTCGCCG
>CAZRFB010000384.1:0-5969 GCA_964599185.1 uncultured Rhodobacterales bacterium
AGGTTGAAGTTGCGCAGCCGCGCGGGGTCGCGCTTGGCCTCGATGAACGCCTCGATGTCGGGATGGTCGCAGCGCAGCGTCGCCATCATCGCGCCGCGCCGGGCGCCCGCGCTCATGATGGTGCGGCACATCGCGTCCCACACGTCCATGAAGCTCAGCGGGCCGGAGGCGTCCGCCGCCACGCCCTTCACCGGCGCGCCCTTGGGGCGGATGGTGGAGAAGTCATAGCCGATGCCGCCGCCCTGCTGCATGGTCAGCGCCGCTTCGCGCAGGTGGGTGAAGATGCCCTCCAGCGAATCCGGCACCGTGCCCATCACGAAGCAGTTGAACAGCGTCACCGCCCGCCCCGCCCCCGCGCCCGACAGGATGCGCCCCGCCGGCAGAAAGCGAAAATCCTCCAGCGCCGCCTCGAAAGGCCCCTCCCACGCCGCGGGATCGGCCTCGACGGCGGCCAGCGCGCGCGCCACGCGGCGCCAGCTGTCCTCCACCGCGGCGTCGAGCGCCGCGCCGTCCTGATCCTTCAGGCGGTATTTCATGTCCCAGATCTGTTCGGCGATCGGGGCGTCAAAGCGTGTCATCGGGCGGAATCTCTCATGTTGATCTGGAACATCATAAGAACGCAACAGCGGCGCGTCAACGCGCTCGGGATGGGTTTCACCTTGATACTTTAGCAGATTCTTGCACGGCGCCCCTCATATTTCTGGCGCGGGCGCCTATTTATGCCCAAGGTCGAATACGACCAAAGGAGTAGAGACTCATGTCCGCCCCGCCAAGCCTGCACATGCTCAAGCTCTGCGTCGGCGCCGAGGGCGTGCAGGACCTTCAGGACTGGCAGCGCGGGCGGCTTGTGGCGACGGGATCGGTGCGTCACGTCACAAGGATGTGGCCACGGCGCGCGGCGGAGCTGCTGGCGGGCGGGTCGCTCTACTGGGTGATCAAGGGGCTGGTGCTGGCGCGCCAGCGGATTCTGGCGCTGGCGCCGGAGGACGGCGAAGACGGCGTGCGCCGCTGCGCCCTTGTGCTCGACCCCGCCCTCGTGCGCACCGAGGCGCAGCCGCGCCGCCCGTTCCAGGGCTGGCGCTATCTCTCGCCCGCCGAGGCGCCGCCCGACGCCGGCGCCGTGACGGCGGGGCCCGAGCTGCCCGCCGCGCTGCAGGCCGCGCTGGCGGAACTGGGCGTCACCCGGAGGCGCGCATGATGCGACCGACCCACGATTTCACCGACGTGCTCGAGCCGGTGCGCGATCTGCATGTCGCGGGGCTGCTGGAACTGATGGCGCGCGAGCTGACGCTGGGCGCCGATGTCGAGGCCGAGCCGGTGGAGCGCGACGCCGACGGCCGCATCCGCCGCCGCCCGCCGCTGTCGCTGCCCCGCCGCCACGATCTGCGCGTCACGCGCGAGGGCCGCGTGCTGAACCTGCGCGCGCCCTGCCACAGCGCGCTGCGCTTCACGCCCATCGAGCGCGCGCTGTCCGACGTCTCCAGCCTGCATGTCGCGCCGTTCTGCTGGGGCGCGGTCACGCTGCTGGCGCGCGGCGCGGCGGGGGCGCCCAACTGGACGCCGGTGCGGCGCTGGTTTCTGGAGTGGTTCCAGGCGCGCTTCGGCGAGGAAAGCCCCGACCTGCTGGGCGTCGCCCACGCCATCGACGGCCCGACGCAGGAGCGCGACGGCTGGCGCTTCAGCATCGACCTCGGCTCGGCTTCGGTGGCGGGCTTTGTCGCCATGGCCGAGGCGTTCGGCCAGACCGGCTGCGCCGAAATCCGCGTCGGCGAGACCGAGGACGCGCTCTAGCCGCGCCGGCGGCGTCACAGCCAGACCCTAGGGCGCATCCGGCGCCGCCGCCGCGCGCCGCCACGGGCGGGCGTAGGCGCCCAGCACGGCGGCGATGGCGGCGTCCTCCGCAGGGGTCTCGGGGTCGATCTCGGCGACCGTGCCCAGCGTGGCGTCCTCGACGGCGCGCACCCGCGCCGCGACGCCCTTTTGCGCCAGCGCGCCCGCATAGACCCGCTCCAGCGCGCGGCGGCGCAAGTCGGGCTTAAACACCTTGCCGACGGCGGTTTTCGGCAGTTCGGCCAGCACCTCGACATGGATCGGCCGCGCCGCGCGCTCCGAGACATGTTCGGCGGCGAACCGCCTCAGCGCGTCGGCGTCGGCCCCGGCGCCGGGGCGCAGCTCGACATAGGCGCAGGGCAGCTCGCCGGCATGGGAGTCGGGCTGGCCGACCGCGCCGACGAACATGACATCGGGATGCGCCATCAGCGCGTCCTCGATCACGGCGGGGTCGATGTTGTGGCCGCCGCGGATGATGAGATCCTTGGCGCGTCCGGTGATCCACAGATAGCCGTCGGCGTCGATCCGCCCCAGATCGCCGGTGCGCAGCAGCCCCGCCGCCGCGAACAGCGCGGCGTTGCGCGCGGGGTCGAGATAGCCCCCGATCACGCCGGGGCTGCGCACGCAGATCTCGCCGATCTCGTCCACGCCGCAGTCCAGCGCCTCGCCGCCGGGGGCGAAGCGCAGGATGCGCACCTCGGTATAGGGGAACGGCAGGCCGACCGAGCCGATCTTGCGCGCGCCCTCGGGCGGGTTGCATGAGATCAGGCAGGTGGTCTCGGTCATGCCATAGCCTTCGAGGATCTTGACCTTCGTCGCCTCCTCGAAGCGGCGGAACAGTTCCGGCGGCATCGGCGCCGAGCCGCACAGCGCCAGTTTCAGCGATCCGATGTCGGCGTTCACCCGGCGCTGCATCAGCGCGGCGACGGCGGTGGGCACGGTGCAGATGAAATTCGCCTGCCAGCGTTCGACCAGCCGCCAGAAATTGTCCATCACCCCCTCGCCGCGATAGCCTGCGGGGGTGGGCATCACGAACTGCGCGCCCGCCGCGATGCAGGCCATCAGCATCGGATAGGCCGCCAGCACATGAAACAGCGGCAGCGGGCACAGCACCGTCTGCCCCGGCGCCAGCAGCAGCCGCTTCACCAGCCAGCCGTTATAGAGCGCGCCCTGATGGCGGTGCGCCGCCACCTTGGGCGCGCCGGTGGTGCCGCCGGTGTGGAAATAGGCGCACACGTCGTCGGGGCCTGCGACATTGGGAAAATCGAGCGCGTCGGCGCGCATCCGCGCCATTTCCCGCCGCAGGTTCAGCACCCGCGCCCGCCCGGCGGCGACGCGCCTCGGCGAGAGGTAGGGCACGATCCACGACAGCGGCGGGCCGAGGTGGCGACCGAGGCCGACCTCAAGGATCGTGCGGCACTCCGGCGCGTTGCGCACCGCATAGGCCGCCTTGGCGCTGAGATCGGTCTTGACGAAGGGCGACAGCGTGATCAGCGCCTTCGCGCCGGTCTCGCGCAGGATGGCGGCGATCTGCTCCGGCTCCAGCAAGGGGTTGATCGGCGTCACCACCCCCGCCGTCATCCCCGCCACCAGCGCAACGGCGGTCTCCGGCGCGTTGGGCAGCAGGTAGGCGACCGGCGCATCGGGGCCGACGCCCAGGCTGCGCAGCAGATTGGCGGCCTGCGTCACCTGCGCCAGATACTGCGCCCATGTCAGCGTGCTGGCGCGCGCGGTCGCCGATCCTTTCAGCTGAAAGCTGATCGCGGGCGCGTCGGGGTGGGCGGCGGCGGTGGCGGCGAGCATCTCATAGACGTTGCGCGCCGACCATTGCGCCGACAGCGGCGCGGCCTCGATGGCGCGCTTGTCGGCGAGGCTGGACAGCGTTGCGGGGTCCCTCCCGGGGTCTGCGGCCATGGCTTTGCTCCTGCGCCTGCATCTCGGTAGACGTTACGCGAGCCGCGCAACCGCGCAACCGTGACCTCGGGGAAGATGACGCGATGATGAAGCGCCCGGCGCCGGATTTTCTGCTGGAGCAGGCCCTCGACGCCGCCGCAGGCCCTGCTGTCTGCGGCGTCGATGAAGCCGGGCGCGGCCCCTGGGCCGGGCCGGTGACGGCGGCGGCGGTGATCCTCGACCCCGCGCGCATCCCCGAAGGCCTCAACGACAGCAAGCGGATGACCGCGCGGGCGCGGCGCGCGGCGCTGGCGGCGCTGGAGGGCGCAGCCGAGATCGGCGTCGGCTGGGCGAGCGTCGCCGAGATCGAGCGCTTGCGCATCGTCGCGGCGACCGATCTGGCGATGGCGCGCGCGGTGGCCGCTCTGCCGCGCCGCCCGGCATTCGCGCTGGTGGACGGGCTGCGCGCCCCGGCGCTGGGCTGCCCCGCCCGCGCGGTGGTGCGCGGCGACGGGCGCAGCCTGTCGATCGCCGCCGCCTCGATCGTCGCCAAGTGCTTGCGCGACGCCGAAATGGCGCGGCTGGCGCAGGACTGGCCCGGCTATGGCTGGGAGCATAACGCCGGTTACGGCACGGCCGGGCACATCGAGGCGCTGCTGCGGCTGGGCGTGACGCCGCACCATAGACGCGGCTTTCGCCCGATCCACAACATCTTGTGTGGACGCGGACTCAAAGACGCTTTTCAAGCGTCTGATTCAAAACGCTTATTGACGACGAATCAGTGATGGGAGAGACTCGGCGCGATCTTTGACACGAGAGCGCCCATGCCCCGCGATTTCCCCGCCGCCCCGTCTCTGCCGCTCGACCGCCTGATCGAGGGCGACTGCATCGCCGCCATGGCCGCGCTGCCTGCGGCGAGCGTCGATCTGGTGTTCGCCGATCCGCCCTACAACCTGCAACTGCGCGGTGAGCTGCACCGGCCCGACAACTCCCGCGTCGATGCGGTGGATGACGCGTGGGACCAGTTCGCCAGCTTTCAGGCCTATGACGCCTTCACCAAAGCCTGGATGACCGAGGCGCGCCGGGTGCTGAAGCCCGACGGCGCGCTGTGGGTGATCGGCGCCTATCACAACATCTTTCGCGTCGGCGCCACCTTGCAGGATCTGGGGTTCTGGATCCTCAACGACGTGGTGTGGCGCAAATCCAACCCGATGCCGAACTTTCGCGGCAAGCGGCTGACCAACGCGCATGAGACCCTGATCTGGGCCGCCCGCTCCGACAGCGCCAAGCCCACTTTCAACTACGACGCCGCCAAGGCGCTGAACGAAGGCGTGCAGATGCGCAGCGACTGGGTGATCCCGCTGTGCACCGGGGGCGAGCGGCTCAAGGGCGCCGACGGCGCCAAGCTGCACCCCACGCAAAAGCCCGAGGCGCTGCTGCACCGCGTTCTGGTGACCAGCACCAAACCCGGCGACGTGGTGCTCGACCCGTTCTTCGGCTCCGGCACCACCGGGGCGGTGGCCAAGCGGCTGGGGCGGCGCTGGATCGGGATCGAACGCGACAAGGGCTATGCGGCGGCGGCGCTGAAGCGCATCGCCAACGTGCGCCGCGCGCCGGACGAGGCGCTGGCGGTCACCGCCTCGCGCCGCGCCGCGCCGCGCGTCGCGTTCGGCCAGCTTGTGGAGCGGCACTTGCTCAGCCCCGGCGAGACGCTGGTCTCCGCCTGCGGGCGCCACGCGGCCAAGGTGCGGGTGGACGGCACGCTGGTCTGCGCCGACGCCACCGGCTCGATCCACCAGGTCGGCGCCCATGTGCAGCGCGCGCCCAGCTGCAACGGCTGGACCTACTGGCACTTCCGCCGCGACGGCGTTCCGGTGCCGATCGACGCGCTGCGCGAACAGGTGCGCGCCGAGATGGAGGGGTAGCCACCCGCGCCGCCCGGCGCCCCCTCTCCCCCCTCGGGGGGAGAGGGTCGGGGTGAGGGGGCTGGCGCAAAGTCCGCCATCGCCGCACCCCCCGCACGCGCGCCGCCGCATCCACCGGCGCCGTCCCCGCACCCTGCGCCCCCTCTCCCCCCCAGGGGGGAGAGGGTCGGGGTGAGGGGGCGCCGCGCCGCCGACTCAGCCCTCCAGCGTCACCGCCTGCGCGTTGGCGCGTTTCGCCGCCTCGATCAGCGCCTCGACGCCGCAAAAGCTGTCGGCGCTGACGATCATCGCGCGCGCCAGCCCCAGCGCGCGCGCCTCCGC
>CAZRFB010000385.1:0-5753 GCA_964599185.1 uncultured Rhodobacterales bacterium
GTCTCGCCCGGCGTCCACTCGGCGGCGTCCGACGCCGTCTCGCGCACCCTGCCGCCGAAGCCGATCGGATAGACCACCTCGGCGCGCTCGAACTCCCACATGTGCTTCTGGCGCAGCCAGTCCTCCGCCTCCTCGCCCTGCCAGCCGTCGTCGAAGCGCTGGCGGAACAGGCCGTGGGCGTAGCGGATGCCGTAGCCATGCGCGGCCAGCCCCACCGTGGACATCGAATCGAGGAAACACGCCGCCAGCCGCCCCAGCCCGCCGTTGCCCAGCGCCGCGTCCGGCTCATCGGCCACCAGCGCGGCATAGTCCACGCCATGCTCGGCCACGGCGGCGCGCGCGGCGTCCTCCAGCCCCAGGTTGTGGATCGCGTCCTCCAGCAGGCGGCCGATCAGGAACTCCATCGACAGGTAATAGACCCGCTTGTGACCGCCCTCATAGGCGCGGTGGGTGGTGTCGAACCACGGGTCGATCACCAGATCGCGCACCGCGCGCGACAGCGCCAGCCGCCAGTCGGTCAGCGTCGCGGTCGCGGGGTCCTTGCCGACGACATAGCGCAGATGGCGCGCCATGGCCTCGCGCAGCATGTCGGGGCTCAGCGTGGCTGTCTTGGTCAGGTTTCCGTCCATGGCGTCCTCGATGCTGCGATGCAGCAAAAGTCTAGCGGAATGCGGCGTCACGTCGCAAGCTGCAATAACTGGCGTGATGAACCGGTTAAGGCAAGTCGCCTTTTCAGGTGGTCACGTCGGGCGCGGCGCGGCCTGTCCGCCCCTTGATGTCGGCCAGCGCGTCCGCCGCCGCGATCACCCCGGCCAGCGCCTGCGCCGGGTTCAGGCCGTGGCGGGCCGGGTCCGGCTCATAGCGTTCCAGATACACCCGCAGCGTTGCGCCCTCGGTGCCGGTTCCCGAGAGGCGGAACACCGCGCGCGCGTCCTCGGCGAAGAAGATGCGGATACCCTGCCTGCTCGCGGTCGCGCCGTCCACGGGGTCGGTGTAGGAAAAATCGTCCGCCGCGCTGACCGTCAGTCCCGCGATCTTCTCGCCCGGCAGCGTGGCCAGCCGGGCGCGCAGCGCGTCCATCAGCCCCTCGGCGGCGGCCTTGTCCACCGCCTCATAGTCGTGACGGGTGTAGTAGTCGCGGCCGTATTCCGCCCAGTGCGCGGCCATGATCTGCGCCACCGACTGCTTGCGCACGGCGAGGATGTTGAGCCACAGCAGCACCGCCCATAGCCCGTCCTTCTCGCGCACATGGTCGGAGCCGGTGCCCGCGCTCTCCTCGCCGCACAAGCTCGCCAGCCCGGCGTCGAGCAGCGTGCCGAAGAATTTCCACCCGGTCGGCGTCTCATAGGCCTTCACGCCCAGCTTCAGGGCCACCCGGTCCGCCGCGCGCGAGGTGGGCATCGAGCGCGCCACGCCCTTCACGCCCTGCGCATAGCCCGGCGCCAGATGCGCGTTCGCCGCCAGCACCGCGAGGCTGTCGGAGGGGCTGACGTAGCAGCCCCGCCCGACGATCATGTTGCGGTCGCCGTCGCCGTCGCTGGCGGCGCCAAAATCGGGCGCGCCGTCGCCCATCATCAGCTCGATCAGCGGCTTGGCCCAGACCGGGTTGGGGTCGGGGTGGCCGCCGCCGAAATCGGGCGACGGGACGCCGTTCATCACCGTCTCCGGCCCCGCGCCCAGTTCGGCGAACAGCGCGGTCGCGTAAGGCCCGGTCACCGCGTGCATGGCGTCGAAACGCATGGTGAAGCCAGAGGCGAACAGCGCGCGGATCGCGTCGAAGTCGAAGAGCCGGCGCATCAGCGCGGCGTAGTCGGCCACCGGGTCGATCACCTCGACGACCATGGCGCCCAGGGCCGTCTCGCCATCGGCGCCGAGGTCGATGTCGGGCGCGTCGAGGATGCGGTATTGCGTGATCGACAGCGTGCGGGCGTGGATCGCCTCGGTGATCGCCTCAGGCGCCGGGCCGCCGGCGGCGATGTTGTATTTCACGCCGAAATCGCCGTCCGGCCCGCCGGGGTTGTGGCTTGCCGACAGGATCAGCCCGCCGTCGGTCTTACGCTTGCGGATCAGGGCGGAGGCGGCGGGGGTGGAGAGCAGCCCGCCGCGCCCCACGATCACCCGCGCGGCGCCGTTGGCGGCGGCCATCTTCAGGATGATCTGCGACGCCTCGGCGGCGAAATAGCGCCCGTCGCCGCCCAGCGCCAGCGTCTTGCCCGTCACGCCGCCGAGGGCGTCGAAGGTCGCCTGGATGTAGTTTTCCAGATAGTTTGGCCGCATGAACACGGCGGTTTTCGCGCGCAGGCCCGAGGTGCCGGGTTTCTGACCCTCGATCGGCTGGGTGGCGACGGTCTTGACGGACATTGCGTTTCCTTTCGGACGGGCCTCGGACAGGATGGCGGCGAGCCGCCGCAGGTCGGGGTCGGTCGCCAGCGCCTCGACCGCGACCGGCAGGCGCCGCCGCCAGTTGGGGTGCTGATCGACCGTGCCGGGCAGGTTGGGCTGTTCGACCACGCCCAGCGCGTCGTCGAGGCTGAGCGCGACCAGCGCGCAGGGCGCCCCGGCCAGCAGGCGATGCGCGGCGTCGCAAAGCGCGTCCTCGCCGCCCGCCGCAAGGCCATCGCCATCGGCCGAAGGGCCCTCGCCGCCCGCCGCAAGGCCCTCGCCGCGCAGCAGCCGCGCGAACGCCTCGGCCTCCGCCGCGCGGCCTTCGCGCGCCTGCGCCGCCGCAGTAGCGTCGTAGTCGCCGATTTTCTGGCGCCAGTCGATGTCGCGCCCGCGCAGCCAGCCGCGAAACGTGGGCGTGTCGTGGGTGCCAAAGCTGGCGATCGCCATGGCGGGATAGCGGCGCGGCGGGGTGAAAGCGCCGCCCGAGCGCTCGAACTGCATCACCGAACAGCCGTAGAGGCCGCTGTCGGCGAGGCGGCGGCGAAAGCCCTCCGGCACGGTGCCCAGATCCTCGCCCACCACCACGCATCCCGCCCGCGCCGCCTCGATGCGGGTGATCGCCAGCAGCGCCTCCAGCGGATAAGCGACATAGCCGCCCGGCGCGCCGCTCTCCGGCGCCCAGTAGGCGCGCGCAAAGCCCAGCACATGGTCGATGCGCAACAGGCCCGCATGGCGCATCGCCACGCGCAGCGCCGCGACGAACGGCGCGTAGGCGGCGGCGCGCAGGCCCTGCGGCGAGAACGGCGCCAGCGCCCAGACCTGCCCCCCCGGCGCCAGCCGGTCGGGCGGCGCGCCCAGCGACACGCCGCGCGCAAAGGCCTGCGGGTTCGCCCAGACATCCGCCCCGTCGGGCCGCACCCCCACCGCAAGGTCGAGATAGAGGCCCAGCGCCATCCCCGCACCCCGCGCGCGGGCCTGCGCTTGCGCCAGCTGCCGGTCGGCCAGCCATTGCAACCACAGGTGATAGCGCGGCTCATCGGGATGCGCGCGCGCCAGCGCGCGCGCGGCGGGGGCGTCGGGCGTCGCATAGCCCCTTGGCCATGCGCGCCAGTCCTCGCCCAGCCGCAGCGACAGCGCCTCGAACAGCGCGAAGTCCTCCAGCGCGGCGCCCAGCGTCGGCCCCAGCCCGGCGCGCCACGCAGCGAACGCGCCGTCGGCGTCGTCGAAGGCTTCGTAGAGCGCGCGCAGCGCGGGCGCGGCGGCGGCGTCGCGGGCGCGGTGGCGCGCGAAGTCCCCCGCCCGCGCCGCCGAAACCCCCGGCGCGGCCTCGGCCAGCAGCGCCTGCGCCGCAGCACACGCCGCGAACCCCGGCGCGGCGCGCGGCGCGATCCAGCCCGGCTCCAGCGCGATGCGGCTGGAGGGCGAATAGGGGCTGATCCCGCCATGCGCCGCGCCGCGCGCATGGACCGGGTTGACGCCGATGAAATCCGCCCCCAGCCCCGCCAGCGCCGAAGCCGCCGCGCCAAGATCGGCGTAGTCGCCAAGGCCCAGGCTGTCGGCGCCATGCAGCGCGTAAAGCGCGCTCATCGCGCCCCAGACGCGCCCGCGCCCCGCGACCTGCGCCACCGAAGGCGCATGGTCGGGCGCCGCGATCAGCAGCCGCTCGACGCCCGCCACCCGCAGCCGGTGCACGCCCATCGGCGCGACCAGCCGCAGCGCGCCGTCGGCGCGGCCCTCCGCGACCGCGCCATCTTCGCGCATGAGCCGCCAGTCGCCCTGCGCCGCGATCTCGACCATGGCGCCCGCGCGCGCGACGATCTCGGGCGGCGGCGCGCCTTGCGCCAGCGCGTCGGCCTCCTCGCCCGCGCCCACGCCCATCGCCGCCAGCAGCGCGGCCTGGGTGTCGGGGCCGGTGACATGCTCGCGCCCCTCGATGTCGCGCCACGCGGGCGCCACGCCCATGGCGGCGGCGAGCCGGGCGCGCGCGTCGCTCATGACGCCGACACGGGGGGCTCCAGCACGAACACGGCCACCGCGTCGCCCGCCACCGCCTGCGCGCCCTCGCCGCAGGGCGCGGGCGCGGCGTCGGGCGCGGCGGCGTCGAGGGCGCGCAGCCAGCGTCGCCCCGCAGGCGCGGGCGGCAGGGTGAGCGGATGCGCCTGCGGCGCGCCGTTGAACGCCAGCAGCACGGTGTCGTCGGTCGCGTCATAGGCGGGGGCGTCGGCGTCGCCGCGCAGCAGCAGGCAGAACCGCGCCAGCCCCGGATCGCGCCACGCCACCGCGCCGCCCTCGAAGCTCAGCCACGCCGCGTCCGGCGCCCCGTCGGGCCGCGTGTCGCCGTGCAGAAAACGGCTCTGGCGCAGCGCGGGGTGGGCGGCGCGCAGCGCGATCAGCCGTCGCGTGAACGCCAGCAGCCCCGCGTCGGCGTTGGCCCAGTCCAGCCAGCCGATCGCGTTGTCCTGACAATAGGCGTTGTTGTTGCCGCGCTGGCTGTGGCCGATCTCGTCGCCCGCCAGCAGCATCGGCGTTCCCTGCGCCAGCATCACGGTCGCCAGCAGGCAGCGGCGGCGCTGGGCGCGGCGGGCGAGGATTTCCGGGTCGCTGGCGGGGCCTTCGGCGCCGCAGTTGTCGGAATAGTTGGCGCCGTGGCCGTCGCGGTTGTCCTCGCCGTTCGCCTGGTTGTGCTTGTCGTTGTAGGCGGTCACGTCGGCCAGCGTGAAGCCGTCGTGGCAGGCGACGAAGTTGACGCTGCTCCACGCGCGCCGCCCGGCGCCGTCGAACAGGCTGGCGGAGCCGAGCAGCCGGTCGGCCAGCCCCTGCGCCGCGTGCGGCTCGCGCCGCCAGAACTTGCGCGCCATGTCGCGGAAGGCGTCGTTCCACTCGGCGAAGGGCGGCGGAAAACCGCCGAGGCGATAGCCGCCGGGGCCGATGTCCCACGGCTCGGCGATCAGCTTGACGTCGGCGAGAACCGGATCCTGCCGCAGCGCATCGAGAAACCCGCCCTCGGGGTCGAAGCCGTGCGGCTCCCGCGCCAGCGCCGTCGCCAGATCGAAGCGAAAGCCGTCCACGCCATAGGCCTGCACCCAGTAGCGCAAGCTGTCGAGCACCATGCGCAGCACGAACGGGTGACCGGTGTTCAGCGTGTTGCCGCAGCCGGTGTCGTTGACATGGCGTTTCGCGCCGTCGAGCCGGTAATAGCTGGCGTTGTCGAGGCCGCGAAAGCTCAGCGTCTGGCCGCGATGGTCGCCCTCGGCGGTGTGGTTATAGACCACGTCGAGGATCACCTCGATCCCGGCGCCATGCAGCGCGCGGATCGCCGCGCGCAGGCCCTCGGCGCCGTTGGGGCCGAAATAGCGCGGCTCGGGCGC
>CAZRFB010000386.1:0-18154 GCA_964599185.1 uncultured Rhodobacterales bacterium
GGCGCTGATGATGGCCTGCCGCGCCAAGGCGCTGCTGGAGGGGCGGCTGGCGCCGTCGGTGGCCGACGTGGCGGCGCTGGCGCGGCCCGCGCTCAAGCACCGCATGGCGCTGACCTTCGCCGCCAAGGCCGAGGGCGACACCGTGGACCGCGTGATCGACGCCATCGCCGCCCGCGCGCTGATCACGCGGGCCGCCGCCTGATGGCGACCGCCGCCGCGCTGCGCGAAGGCCCCGGCTGGCTGCGCCGCGACGCCGAGCGCGTGGCGGGCGCGCTGCCGCCCTTGATGGCGGAGGCGCGCAGGCTGGCCGCCACCGTCGCCTCCGGCGTGCACGGGCGCAGGCGCGCCGGGCCGGGCGAGACGTTCTGGCAATACCGTCAGGCGATGCCGGGCGATCCGCTGACCGCCATCGACTGGCGCCGCTCCGCCCGCTCCGATCACGTCTATATCCGTGAGATGGAGTGGGAGGCGGCGCAGACGGTGTGGATCTGGCGCGACGACGCGCAGTCGATGGACTGGCGCTCCGACGCCGCGCCGCGCAGCAAGGGCGCGCGCGCCGCGCTGCTGGCGCTGTCGCTGGCGGTGCTGCTGGTGCGCGGCGGCGAGCGGGTGGGGCTGATCGGCACCGACGCCGCCCGGCCCCTGACCGGCGAGGCGCAGCTCAACCGCATGGGGCTGGCGCTCAGCAAGAGCGCCGCAGACCGGCCCGACTTCGGCGCGCCGCCCGCGGCGCCCTTCGCGCGCGGCGGCAAGGCGATCTTTCTGAGCGATTTTCTGGGGCCGATGGCGGCGATCGAGCCTGCGCTCAAGCGCGCGGCGGATGCGGGCGTCGGCGGCGCGCTGGTGCAGGTGCTCGACCCGGCGGAGGAGGCGTTTCCCTTCGACGGGCGGATGATCTTCGAGAGCGTGGGGCGCGGCGTCAGCTTCGAGACCCACCGCGCGCGCGGCCTCGCCGACGCCTACCGCGCCCGGCTGGCGGAGCGGCGCGACCAGTTGAGCGCGCTCGCGCGGCGCAGCGGCTGGCGCTTCGAGGTGCATCACACCGACGTCAGCCCGCGCCGCGCGCTGATCTGGCTTTATGGCGCGGTCAGCGGGGGGGCGATCTGATGCTGAGCCTTGGCGCGCTGGCGTTTCTCAACCCGTGGCTCCTGGCGGCGCTGGCGGCGCTGCCGGTGCTGTGGCTGTTGCTGCGCGCCACGCCGCCGCGCCCGCGCCGCTTTTCCTTTCCCGGCGTGCGGCTGCTGCTGGGGCTGATCGACCGGGAGCGCACGCCCGACAAGACGCCGTGGTGGCTGATCCTGTTGCGCTGCATGATCGCGGCGGCGGCGATCCTCGCGTTCGCGCAGCCGGTGCTGAACCCCGACGCGCGGCTGAGCGGCGGCGGCCCGCTGCTGCTGGCGATGGACAGCGGCTGGGCCAGCGCGCCGGACTGGGAGGCGCGGCGCGCCCGCGCGCTGGAGACGCTGGCGCAAGCCGAGCGCACCGGGCGCCCGGTCTCCTTCGTCGCCATGGCCGACGCGGCGCCGCCCGACGCGCCGCTGACGCTGCGCCCGGCGGCGGAATGGCGCGGCGAGATCGAGGCGCTGCTTCCCCGCCCCTGGGCGCCGCGCCGGGGCGCGCTCGCCGCGCGGCTGGCGGCGTCCGATATCGCCGAGACGGTGTGGATCACCGATGGGCTGAGCCACGACGCCGCCGAGGACGCGCGGCTGGCCGGGGCGCTTTCCGCGCTGGGGCCGCTGGCGGTGGTGGGGCCGCAGGCGCTGACGCCCGCGCTGCGCGCGCCGAAGCTGGTCGAGGGGCGGCTGACCGCCGACGCGCTGCGCGCCGGGCCGGACGGCGAGGCGACGCTGACCATCGCCGCCTTCGGCATGAGCGACGAGGACGGGGCCCGGCGTCTGGGTCAGGCTCCGGCGGCCTTCGCGCCCGATGCGACCGAGGCGCGCGCGACCTTCGATCTGCCGCTGGAGCTGCGCAACCGCGTCGATCGCCTGGCGGTGGCGGGCGTCGAGAGCGCGGGCGCCGTGGCGCTGGCAGACGAGGGCGTGCGGCGGCGGCGCGCCGGGCTGGTCTCCGGCGGCGCGGCGGGCGAAGGGCAGCGGCTGGTCTCGGACCTGCACTATCTGCGCGCGGCGCTGAGCGGCGTCGCCGAAAGCGTCGAGGGCGAGATCGAAACAGTGCTGGCCGCCAGCCCCGACGTGGTGTTTCTCGCCGACGTGGGTCGCGTGACCGAAGCCGAGGCGGCGGCGCTGACTGAATGGACCGAGAGCGGCGGTCTGCTGGTGCGCTTCGCCGGGCCGCGTCTGGCGCGCGGCGCCGATGCGCTGACCGGCGGCCAGGCGCTCGGCGGGCAGGCGGCCGACGACCCGCTGTTGCCGGTGCGGCTGCGCGCGGGCGGGCGGGCGGTGGGCGGCGCGATGGCCTGGGGCGAGCCGCAGCAGGTGCGCGCCTTCGCCCCCGACACGCCGTTCGCCGGGCTGACGGCGCCGCGCGACGTGACGGTGTCGCGCCAGATCCTCGCGCAGATCGGGCCGGAGCTGTCGGGCCGCACCTGGGCGGCGCTGGAGGACGGCACGCCGCTGGTCACCGCCGCGCCGCTGGGCGCGGGGCGGGTGGCGCTGTTTCACGTCACCGCCAACGCCGAGTGGTCGTCGCTGCCGCTGTCGGGGCTGTTCGTCGAGATGATCGGGCGGCTGATGCAGCTTTCCGGCGGCGGGGCTGCGCTCGACCGCGCGGCGCTGGCGGGCGGGACGGCGCGGCCCGTGGCGCTGCTCGACGGTTTCGGGCGGCTGGCGGATGCGCAGGCCGCCGTCGCCGCGCTGGTCGAGCGGCTGAACGCGCCGCCCGGCCCCGACGCGCCGCCGGGCGTCTATGAGGTCGGCGGCGCGCTGATCGCCTACAACCTGTTCGAGGGCGACGCGGCGCTCACCCCGCTTACCCCCCCAGAGGGCGCCGCGCGCGAGACGCTGGGCGGGCGGGGCGAGACGCCGCTGGCGCACTGGCTGCTGGCGCTGGCGCTCATGCTGCTGGCGGCGGACACGGTGGCGGCGCTGGCGCTGTCGGGGCGTCTGCCGCGCAAGGGCGCAGGCGCCGCCGCGCGGGTCGGCGCGGCGCTGCTGGCGCTGGCGCTCGCCGCCCCGCCGCAGGCGCGCGCCGCCGACCTTGCCACCGACGACGCCCGCGCGTTGTCCTCCTCGCTCCAGACCACCTTCGCCCATGTGCTGACCGGCGACGCGGGCGTGGACCGTCTGGCGCTGGGCGGCCTGCGCGGGCTCGCCGCGATCCTGACCGCGCGCACCGCCATCGAGCCGGGCGAACCCGCCAGCGTGAACCTCGAGACCGACGCGCTGGCGTTCTATCCCATCCTCTACTGGCCGATCACGCCCAGCCAGCCGACGCCCTCGGACGAGGCGATCACCCGGCTCAACGCCTACATGCGCGGCGGCGGCATGATCGTGTTCGACACCCGCGACCGCCACCTTGACGTGGGCGGCGGCGCCTCGCCCAACACCGCCGCGCTGCGCCGCCTCACCGCGCGGCTCGACCTGCCGCCGCTGGAGGCGGCGCCGTTCGACCATGTGCTGACCCGCGCGTTCTATCTGCTGGAGGAGTTTCCCGGCCGCTTCACCGGCGGGCGGGTCTGGGTCGAGGCCGCGCCCGACCCCGACGCCGCCGCGATGGACGGCGCGCCGTTCCGCGCGCTCAACGACGGCGTGTCGCCGGTGGTGGTCGGCTCGGTGGACTGGGCGGCGGCCTGGGCGGTGGACGAGCAGGGCCAGTTCCTGGCGCCGGTCGCGGGGCCCTCGGGCTGGCGGCAGCGCGAGATGGCCTATCGCTTCGGCGTCAATCTGGTGATGTATGCGCTGACCGGCAACTACAAGTCCGATCAGGTGCATGTGCCCGCGCTGCTGGAGCGGCTGGGCCAATGAGCGCGAAAATCGCCAGCGGGGGAACGCCGTGAACGCCTCGATCATCCTCGCGCCGCTGACCGGCTGGCCCCTGCTGATCGCCGCTTGCGCGCTGGCGCTGGCGATGGCCGGGCTGGCGGCGTGGCGGCGCTCGCCGGGCTGGGGCCTGCGCGCGCTGGCCTTCGCCGCGCTGCTGGGCGCGATCGCAAACCCCTCGCTGGTGCGCGAGACGCGCACGCCGCTGGCCGACGTGGCCTTCGTGGTGGTGGACGAAAGCGCGAGCCAGAACGTCGCCGACCGCGCGGCCGAGACCGCCGCCGCCGAGGCGCAGCTTCAGGCGACGCTGGAGGCGCTGCAACGGCGCGGCGGCGCCGAGGCGCCGCTGGAGGTGCGCACCGTGCGCCTGACGCCGACCGGCGGCCCCACGGCGGACGAAGGCACGCGGCTGCTCGGCGCGCTCGACGCGGCGGCGGCGGAAGTGGCGGCCAACCGCATCGCGGGCGCCATCCTGATCACCGACGGTCAGGCGCACGACCTCGACCGGCTGACCGCCTTTCCCGGCCCGGTCCACGCGCTGGTGACAGGCCGAGAGGGCGAGGCAGACCTGCGGCTGGCGCTGGAGACCGCGCCGGCCTTCGGCATCGTCGGCGAGACCGTGACCGCCGTCGCGCGCGTGGTGGCGCTGGGCGCGGCGCAGGACGGCGCGCCGACCGAAGTGCAGGTCTCGATCGACGGCGCCCCGCCGCGCCGCATCCCCGCCCGCGTCGGCCAGCCGGTGAGCGTGACGCTCGACATCGCCCACGGCGGCGCCAACGTGATCGAACTGTTCGCGCCGCCGGCGCCGGGCGAGCTGACCGACCGCAACAACCGCGCCGTCTTCACCGTCAACGGCGTGCGCGACCGGCTGCGCGTGCTGCTGGTCTCGGGCGAGCCGCACCCCGGTGAGCGCACCTGGCGCAACCTGCTCAAGGCCGATCCGGCGGTCGATCTGGTGCATTTCACCATCCTGCGCCCGCCCTCCAAGCAGGACGGCACGCCGGTCTATGAGCTGTCGCTGATCGCGTTTCCCACCCGCGAGCTGTTTCTGGAGAAGGTGGACGAGTTCGACCTGATCATCTTTGACCGCTACCGCCGCCGCGGCGTGCTGCCGACGCCCTATATCGCCAACGTCGCGCGCTATGTGCGCGACGGCGGCGCGGTGCTGCTGGCCGAGGGCGACGCCTTCGCCGGGGTCGAGAGCCTGTATCGCACGCCGCTGGCCGACGTGATCCCGGCGCGGCCCACGGCGCGGGTGTTCGAGGAAGGGTTCCGCCCGGCGATCACCGACCTCGGCGCCCGCCACCCGGTGACCGCCGGTCTGGCGGCGCTGGCGCCGCGCGCGGGCGCCGACGGCGCGCCGGAGTGGGGCCGCTGGTTCCGCCACGTCGAGGTCGCGCCGCTAAGCGGCGAGGTGCTGATGACCGGGGCGCAAGGCGCGCCGCTTTTGATCATGGACCGTGTCGGCGAGGGGCGGGTGGCGGTGCTGGCGTCCGATCAGGCGTGGCTCTGGACGCGTGGTTTCGAGGGCGGCGGCCCGCAGGCGGAGCTGCTGCGCCGCCTCGCGCACTGGCTGATGAAGGAGCCGGAGCTTGAGGAGGAGGCGCTGACCGCCACGGTGCAAGGCGCGCAGATCACCGTCGAGCGCCGCTCGGTCGGCGACGGGCCGGAGGCGCTGAGCGTCATCGCGCCGTCGGGCGCCGCGCGCAGCGTCGCGTTCACGGCTGTCGGCCCCGGCGTCTGGCGCGCGCTGGTCGAGGCCGACGAACAGGGCTTGCACCGGCTCAGCGACGGGCGGCTGAGCGGCGTCGCCGCCGTCGGCCCCTCAGCCCCGCGCGAGTTCGAAAACCCGATTTCGACCCCCTTGCTGCTGGCGCCGCTGGCGCAGGCGACGGCGGGCGCCGCGCTGCGGCTGGCCGAGGGCGTTCCCGACATCCGCCGCGTGCGCGAGAGCCGCGCCGCCTCGGGGCGCGGCTGGATCGGGCTGGCGCGCCGCGACGCCTATGCGGTCGAGGACGTGCGCCTCACCGCGCTGGCGCCGGGCTGGCTGATGCTGCTGCTGACGGCGGGGTTGCTGCTGGCGGCGTGGCGGGTCGAGGGGCGGTAAGCGGCATGAGCGGGGCGGATGGGGCCGGCGTTCGCCGTAATGAGGCCGCCCATCACACAAGCACCGAACCGACGGGTCTGCGCAGCGACATCGGCAGCGCGGGCGCGCGGCCGAACCGGATCACCAGGTCGGGCCGAGCCTCGGGCGCCCCAAGCCAGCGCGCAAAGTCGGACCTCACGGACGGCGCCTCGACCGGCTGGTTCAGGTGCGCCGTTCGGATGCCCAGCGCAGTCGCCTGCAGCGCAAAGCGCTCGAAACTGCGCCCGACGCTGATCCAGTGCCGGGGGTCCGCCCGCGCGCCGACAAAAACCGCGATCCCGGAGGAGGACCGGATCTGATCGCGATATTTGTCGTTCTCGGCGTCCTTGCTGAAAACCGCCGGAAAAATCCGCCGCCCAACCCAATCGGGCAGGACCGGATATCCCGAACAGGCAGAGAACAGCCCGTCGCCGGTCTCGATCGCGCGCGCGGGGCTGAACCGCAGCCAATCGGCCAGTTCTTGCACAAAGGCGGGGTCGTCCATCTGCGCGCTGTTGCCGGCCACGACGAAATCAAGGATCGCATCGCGGTCGGCGGCCTCGGTGAAGACCCGCACCGAAACGCCCTCTTCCCGCGCCGCCGCCTCCATAAGCGCCAGATCCCCGGCTGAAACCGGCCGCCCATCGTAGAGCGCGCGCGTGGACTGGCGCTGCGGTATCGCCTGATAAAGCGCCTGCGCCGCCGGTTGCGCACCTGCCTGCGCCGCCGACAGCGCGATGTCGATCTGCGGCTCGGCGCCGGCCCCGATCACGACCTCGCCGCGCCGCCCGAGCGCTGCGGCGGCGATCACAAGGTTTTCGGTCGCGCAGCCAAGGCTGACGTAGAGGTGATGATCGTCGGGATCGACGACGGCGGTCCGCCGGGAGGTGTCGGGCAAGATGCTGACGCTCTGCCCGGCCAGCCGGAATTTCCAGGGCTGCGTGTTGTGCCCGTTGGGGGCGAGGGTCGCCATCCGGACCAGCGCCGCCAGCCCCGGATCGCCGGAGAGAAGCCGCCGCTGCCGCGCCACCTCCTCCAGGTATCCGTCCATGCGCGGCCTGAGAGTGTATCCGGCAACGCCCACAGCGGCGAGCGAAAGGCCGGTCCCGACCAGAGTTCTGCGTGAAAGCATGGTCATATCGACAACCTCCCGAGGTGACGCTCCGCCAGTTTGAGACGCGCCCCCGCGCGCCGCCTTGACCTGGGACAAAGGCGAAGTCTGCATCCCGCGTCATCGGCACGCTCGGCGACATTGGCCTGAAACCGCCGCCCGGCGCTCCAGCCCTGAACGACAGCATAAGTCCTCAGCGTTGTCCGCACCTGCGCGCAGAACCTGAGCAAACGACGCGAACGGCGGGAGGGTCCGCGCCGCCGAGGCAGAGTGTCGCAGGCGCGAAGGACCGAACGCCGCGCGATCCGGCCGCAACGATGGCCCGGTCAAGCGGGGCCATGACGCATCGACCCGAAGCCCGCGCCACCGCAGCCGCGTCTCTCCCCGACCCTCAGCCCTCCTCCGCCCGCCCGCGCCGGTCATCGCGCAGCGCGGCGTAGAGGACATGGGTGCGCCAGCGTCCGGCGATCTGGAGATAGCTCTGCGCCACGCCTTCATACTTGAAGCCGCAGCGCTCCAGCAGCCCGCGCGAGGCGGCGTTCTCGGGCAGGCAGGCGGCCTCAAGGCGGCTGAGGTCGAGCGGGCCGAACACATGCGCGCGCACCGCCTCCAGCGCCTCGCGCATGTAGCCGCGCCGCGCATGGGGCTGGCCGATCCAGTATCCGACCGTTGCGCTCATCGCCGGGCCGCGGCGGATGTTGTCGAGCGTGATGGCGCCCAGCACGGCGGCGTCGCTGTCGCGGATCAGGAACAGCGGATAGGCCCTGCCCTGCGCCACCGAGCGCGCGGCCCAGACCACCCGTTCGCGAAACGCCCGCGCGCTGAGGTGGTCGCGCGCCCACACCGGCTCCCACGGCGTCAGGAACGCCTCGCTGTCGCGCCGCAGCCGCGCCCAGGCGGCGTGGTCGCCCATCTGCGGCGGCCGCAGCGTCAGCCTCGCCGTGCGCAGCACCGGACCGGGCGCGGCGCGGCGAAAAAAGCCCATGGTTTTCAGGCGGCCAGACGGGCGGCCAGCGCTTCGGCGCCGGGCGCCTTGCCGACCGGGCCATAGAGCGCCAGCGCGGGCCGCGCCTGCGTGCAGATCGTCTCGCCCACCGCGCGCGCGGCGGCCACGTCCACCGCCTCGATCCGCGCCACCAGTTCCTCGACCGGCTCGACCCGTCCCCACACGCTGAGGCTGCGGGCGAGGCGTTCGGCGCGGCTGGAGGCGCTCTCCAGCCCCATCACCAGCCCCGCCTTGAGCTGCGCGCGGGCGCGCGCCACTTCCTGCGCGGTCAGCCCCGCAGACGCCGCGCGCACCTCGTCGGCCACCAGTTCGGTGAGGCCCCTGATCTCCTTCGCGCCGGTGCCGGCGTAGATCGTCAGCGCGCCGGTGTCGGCGTAGGCGCTCGCCTGCGCGAAGATCGTGTAGCACAGGCCGCGCTTCTCCCGCGCCTCCTGAAACAGGCGGGAAGACATGCCGCCGCCCAGCGCGGTGGCGAACACCTGCGCGGCCACGGCGTCGGGCGCGGTCTGCGCCGGGGCCTCGAAGGCCAGCGCCAGATGCGCCTGCTCCAGCTTCTTCACCTGCCGCCGCTCGCCGCCCATGAAATGCGCCGCCTGCGGATGCGGCGCCGGGCCGGGCGCCATGTCGCCGTAGAGCGTCTCCGCCAGCCGCAAAATGTGGTCGTGATCCACCGCGCCCGCCGCCGACAGGATCATCCGCTCCGGCCCGTAATGCGCGGCGGTGAAGGCGCGCAGGTCGGCGTCGCCGAAGGCCGACACGCGCTCGGCGGGGCCGAGGATCGGGCGGCCCATCGCCTGCTGCGGGTAGGACACCTCCTGCAGCCAGTCGAAGATCACGTCGTCGGGCGTGTCCAGCGCCTGGCCGATCTCCTGCAGGATCACGCCGCGCTCCACCGCGATCTCGTCGGGCGCGAAGGCGGGCGCGCGCAGGATGTCGGCGATCAGGTCCATCGCAAGGCCTGCGTCCTCGCCCAGCACGCGGGCGTAATAGGCGGTGGTCTCGCGGCTGGTGTAGGCGTTGAGATAGCCGCCGACATTCTCGATCTCGACCGCGATATCGGCCGCCGAGCGCCGCGCGGTGCCCTTGAACGCCATGTGCTCCAGGAAATGCGCGACGCCGTTCTGGTCCGGCCCCTCATGGCGGCAGCCCGCCGAGACCCAGACGCCGATCGAAGCGGAGCCGAGGCCGGGCATGTGCTCGGTGACCACGCGCAGGCCGTTCGGCAGCACATCCATCCGCACGCTCATGCCCGCGCCCTCGCTCGCACCGCCGCTTCCACAGCGGCCAGATCGTCGGGAACCACCGTCACCCGCTCCGCTCTGTCATAGAGGTCCGCCATGCGCGGGGGCAAGGCCGGTCTCACGCCGCAGGCCGCCTCCACCGCATCGGGGAACTTGGCGGCGTGCGCGGTGCCCAGCGTGATCATCGGCGTCGCGGGGTCGCCCCGGTTGGCGCGCGCGGCGATCAGGCCGACGGCGGTGTGCGGGTCGATCACCTGACCGGTGGTCGCCCGGATCCGCGCGATCTCCGCCGCCACCTGCGCCTGATCGGCGCGGCCCGAGGCGAAGCCCTCGCGCAAGGCGGCCAGCGCGCCTTGCCGCAGCGCAAATCCGCCCGCCTTCAGCTCGTCCATCAGTTGCGTCACGGCGGCGCCGTCGCGCCCGTAAAGCTCGAACAGCAGCCGCTCGAAATTCGACGACACCTCGATGTCCATCGACGGCGAGGTGGTGGCGGTCACGCCCGCCTTTTCGTGCCGCCCGGTGGTCAGCGTGCGGTGCAGGATGTCGTTCTCGTTGGTCGCGATCACCAGCCGCTCGATCGGCAGGCCCATGGCGCGCGCCACATGGCCCGCGAACACGTCGCCGAAATTGCCGGTCGGCGCGGAGAAGCTGACCGCGCGCCCGGGCGCGCCCAGCGCGGCGGCGGCGGTGAAGTAATACACCGCCTGCGCCAGCACCCGCGCCCAGTTGATCGAGTTCACCGCCGCCAGCCGCAGCGCGTCGCGGAACGGCAGATCGTTGAACATGCCCTTCACCAGCGCCTGACAGGCGTCGAAATCGCCCTCCACCGCCAGCGCGTGGACATTGGCCTCGGTGGGCGTGGTCATCTGGCGGCGCTGCACCTCCGACACCCGGCCGTGCGGGTAGAGGATCACCACGTCCACCGCGTCCAGCCCCCGGAACGCCTCGATCGCCGCCGAGCCGGTGTCGCCCGAGGTTGCGGCGACGATCATCACCCGCTCGCCGCGCCGCGTGAGCGCCACTTCGAACATCTGGCCGATCAGCTGCATGGCGAAATCCTTGAACGCCAGCGTCGGGCCGTGGTGCAGTTCGAGAATCCAGTCGCCGGGCGCGATCTGCGCCAGCGGAGCGCGCGCGGCGTGGCCGAAGCCCGCGTAGGCGCGGGCGACGATGGCGCGGAACTCCGCCTCGCTGAAGGCGTCGCCGATGAACGGGCGCATCACCGCGACCGCCACCTCCTCGTAAGGCTTTCCGGCGAAGCCCGCGATCTCGTCGGCGCTCAGGCGCGGCCACGACTGGGGCAGATACAGGCCGCCGTCGCGGGCGAGGCCGGTCAGCATCGCCTCCTCGAACGACAGGACCGGCGCGGCGCCGCGCGTGCTGACATAGCGCATCGTCATTTCCTCAAAGGCTTTGGCCGCGCTTCTAGCGCCGCATCTCGCGCCAGACCAGCGCCGCGCTCATCGCCGCCCACACCGCCGCCAGCCCGCCCCAGGTGACCGCATAGCCGAGGTGATCGTTGGGCAGGTTGACGTTCACCGGATCGGGGACCGGCCACGGCCCGGCGGCGGTGGCGGTCTCTGCCACCACCAGCACCGGCTCCGCGCCCCACAGCGGCGCGAGGCTGTTCAGCGAACGGGTGAGCCACACGTTGTCTGCGGGGCCTGCGCCCGCGTCGGAGAACCAGTCGGCGTCCTGTGGCCAGCGCAGCGCGCCGGTCAGCGCGATGTCGCCCTGCGGCGCGGGCAGCGGCAGCGCCGCGCGCCCGTTCGCGTTCTTGGCCGCCACCGGCGCATAGCCGCGATCCACCAGGATCAGCCGCCCCTCCGCCGTCTCGAACGGCTGCACGATGCGATACCCGGCGCCGTGCGGGCGCAGCGTGGTCAGATAGGCGGCGTCGGCGAAACCGTGCGCGCCGACCGCCCCGGTGAAGCGCCCGGTCAGCGCGACGCGGCGGAACTCGTGCGCCGCCTGGTCGGGCGCGGCGGGCAGGGCGATGGGCGCCGCCGCCAGCCGCTCCTCCAGCGTCGCGATCAGCGCCTGTTTCCAGGCCAGGCGCTGGATCTGCCACGTCATCAGCCCCAGCAGGATCGCGACGCCGGCCGCGCCGAACGCCAGCGCGCCCAGCGCGCGCGCCGAGAAAGCCGAAGGGCGGCGCACCGCGCCGCCCCCCTCAGCCGCGTCGGGCGCCGCGCCGCTCACCGCGCCCAGATGTAGATCGAGGCGAACAGGAACAGCCACACCACATCGACGAAGTGCCAGTACCAGGCGGCGGCCTCGAAGCCGAGGTGCTTGTCGGGGGTGAAATGACCCTTCAGCGCGCGGATCAGGCAGATGCCCAGAAAGATCGTGCCGATGATGACATGCGCGCCGTGGAACCCGGTCGCCATGAAGAAGTTGGCGCCATAGATGTTGCCGGAAAAGCCGAAGTGCGCGTGGCTGTATTCATAGGCCTGAAACGCCGTGAACAGCAGGCCGAGGCAGACCGTCAGGATCAGCCCGTTCCTGAGGCCCTTGCGGTCGCCCTCCAGCAGCGCGTGGTGCGCCCAGGTGACGGTGGCGCCGGAGGTCAGCAGGATCAGCGTGTTGATCAGCGGCAGGTGCCAGGGGTCGAAGGTCTCGATGCCCGCCGGCGGCCAGGCGCCCTCCATCGGATAGATCGCGTGCTTGAAAAAGCTCCAGAACCACGCCGCAAAGAACATCACCTCCGAGGTGATGAACAGCAACATGCCATAGCGCAGGCCGATCTGGACCACGGGGGTGTGGTCGCCGATCTTGCTCTCATGCACCACCTCCGCCCACCAGCCGTACATCGTGTAGAGCACGCCCAGCAGGCCCAGCACGAAAATCGCGATGGTGCCGTCGTGGAAGGCGATCACCGCGCCCAGCAGCATCACGAAGGCCGAAAGCCCGCCGGTCACCGGCCAGTGGCTCGGGGCGAGGATGTGGTAGTCGTGATTTTTCTCGTGAGCCATGAAATTCCCCTCGGTCAGAGTCAGCGCACGGCGGCGTCGGGCGCCAGCGCGGCGAGTTTCTTTGAGTCTTCGGTCTCATAGAACGTATAGGACAGCGTGATCGACGGCACGCGGCCCGCCTCGGGGTCATCGACGATGGCGGGATCGACGTAGAACGTCACCGGCATCTGCACCGTCTCGCCAGGCTGAAGCGTCTGCTCGGTGAAGCAGAAACAGGCGATCTTGGTGAAATAGCCGCCCGTCGAATAGGGCGCGACGTTATAGGACGCGCTGCCGGTGATCGGCCGGTCGGAGGTGTTGGTCGCCTCGTAGAACGCCAGCCCGACTTCGCCGATGCGCAAGGTCACTTCGCGCTGCACCGGCTTGAAGCGCCAGGCGATGCCCATGGTCGCGGCGTCGAAGCGCACCTTGATGGTGCGGTCGAGCACGATGTCGGGCGCGGCGTCGGCGGTCTGCGGCGTGCCGCCGAACCCGGTGACGCGGCAGAACAGGTCGTACAGCGGCACGGCGGCGAAGGCCATGCCGACCATGAACACCGCCACGCCGCCAAGCGCCGCCATCGTCCGCCGGTTGGTGCGCTCCAGATCAGCCACGGTTTGTCGCCTCCCGTCGTCTCAGCCCCAGGGGTTGCCCGCGTGCGAGCCCATCTTGGCGATGGTGACCGCGAACATCAGCGCCGCAAAGGCGACCAGCACCCCCAGCACGGCATAATTGCGCCCGCGCCGCCGTCGATGAAGCTCATGTTCGCGGTCTTTCACGGGCGTCTCACTCTCATGCGCAAGGGTTCCGGGCGCAGCGCCCGAATAGAACAGCCACCGGTCAGAACAGCACCGGCCAGCCGCCGGGCGCGGGCCCAAGCAGCGCGTCGCCCGCCACGGCGCCGAACAGCGCGAACAGATAGACGATCGACACGCCGAACAGCTTTTTCTCCGCCGCATAGCGATCGGCCTGCGCCATGCCCTGATCGCGGCGCGCCACCGTCCAGGCCCGCGCGAGGAACGCGCCGTTGGCCAGCAGCGCCACGGCCAGCGTCACCGGCCCGCCGACCGAGGTGAACGCCAGCGCGAAGGACGCCGCCGCCATCGCCAGCGTATAGCCGAAAATCTGGCGCCGCGTGGTGCGCTCGCCGCGCGCCACCGGCATCATCGGCACCCCCGCCGCGCGATAGTCGTCGTGCGCGAACAGCGCCAGCGCCCAGAAATGCGGCGGGGTCCACAGAAAGATCACCAGAAACATCAGCACCGATTCGGGCGCCACGCCCCCGGTCGCCGCCGCCCAGCCGATCATCGGCGGAAAAGCGCCCGCCGCGCCGCCGATCACGATGTTCTGCGGCGTCGCGCGCTTGAGCCACATGGTGTAGATCACCGCGTAGAAAAAGATGGTGAACGCCAGCAGCCCGGCGGCGAGGAAGTTGCCGATCACGCTGAGCATCGCCACCGACATCAGCGACAGCCCAACCCCGAAGCCCAGCGCCTCGCCCGGCGCGACCCGCCCCGAGGGCACCGGGCGCGCCCGCGTGCGCTTCATCTGCACGTCGATGTCGGCGTCATACCACTGGTTGAGCGCCCCGGAGGCGCCGGCGCCGATGGCGATGCACAGCACCGCCGCCAGCGCCACCACCGGATGCACCGACCCCGGCGCCGCGATCAGCCCCACCAGCGCGGTGAAGATCACCAGCGACATCACGCGCGGCTTGAGCAGCCGCCACCAGTCGCGCAGCTCCGGCTCGGGCGCGAGCAGCGCCGCGGACGGCGCTTCGGGCGTGGCGCTCAGGCTCATTGCGCGGCCTGCGCCAGCCGCACGGTCTGCGGCGGCAGGCCCTGCGCGACACGGGTCTCCTCTACCCAGGCGTCAAAATCCTCACGCGAGACGACCTTGACCTGGATCGGCATGTAGGCGTGCTTCACGCCGCACAGCACCGAGCACTGGCCGTAGTAGATCCCCACCTCGTCGGCCTGGAACCACATCTCGTTGAGGCGGCCGGGGATCGCGTCCATCTTCACGCCGAAGCTGGGCACCGTCCAGGCGTGAATCACGTCCGAGGCCGCCGCCTGCACCCGGATCACCGCGCCCACCGGCACCACCATCGAGGCGTCCGCCGCGAGGCGCCATGTCTCGCGCGTCACGCCATAGTCCTCGGCCTCCGCGCGGCCGCTGTCCGACGCCATCACCGCGTCCCAGTCGGCATAGTCGCTGGCCACCATGATCGAATCGAAGTCGATCTCGTAGTCGGGATATTCGTAGGACCAGTACCACTGGTTGCCGGTCGCCTTGATGGTCACGTCCGCCTCGGGGATGGTGAGCTGCTTGTAGAGCAGGTTCAGCGACGGAAACGCGATCGCCACCAGAATCATCACCGGCACGGCGGTCCAGATCACCTCGATGGTGGAATTGTGGGTGAAGCGCGCGGGCGTCGGGTTGCGCTTGGCGTTGAAGCGGAACGCGACGTAGGCGAGCAGCACGGTCACGAACAGCACGATAAGCCCGGTGATCCACAGCAGCAGCGTGTCCATCGCCACCTGATCGCGGGCCAGTTCGGTCATGGGCGGTTGCAGGCCGGTCTGCGCCGGCCGCGGCATCCCGACGTTCTGCGCCGCCGCCGCGGCGGCCGTCGCCACCCAGATCGCCCCGCCGATGATCGCCTTGAGCATGGTGTTCATTCCCGCTTTCCCGCCGTCCCGCTGCGCCGCCGTGCGCCGCTTTCCCGCCGCGCGCGCTCGCTCTATGTTCTCTGTTGCGTGATGAATACTAATGCGATGCGCGCGCCAAGACACAACATTGCGGCATGACGCCGCGAGATGCGCCGCGCCCAGCCTGGAGCTTAAGAGAAATGATCAGCGCCGCCAACAGGTTCCGCCCTTTCGATACGGCATTCGACGAAACGGCGGCGCTGGCGATTCTGCGCGGCGCCGTGGACGGCGCCGACGATGGCGAGCTGTTTCTGGAGCGCAGCCGCTCGGAATCGCTCAGCTTCGACGATGGCCGCCTGAAGGCCGCTTCCTATGACGCGAGCGAAGGATTCGGCCTGCGCGCGGTGGCGGGCGCGGCGGCGGGCTACGCCCACGCCACCGAGATGACCGAGGCCGCGCTGCGCCGCGCCGCCGAGACCTGCCGTCTGGCGGCGCAGGGCGGCGGCGGGGTTCTGGCGGCGCCGCCCGCGCCCACCAACCGCCGCCTGTATCATGAGATCGACCCGCTGGAGGGGCCGTCCTTCGCGGTCAAGGTGGCGCTTCTGCGCGAGATCGACGACTGGCTGCGCGCCCGCGACCCGCGCGTGGTCCAGGTCTCCGCCAGTCTCTACGGCGGCGTGCAGGAGGTCGAGATCCTGCGCCCCGAGGGGCTGCGGCTGGCCGAGGCGCGCCCGCTGGTGCGGCTCAACATCTCGGTGATCGTGGAGAAGGACGGGCGGCGCGAGACCGGCTCATGGGGTGCGGGCGGGCGCACCGGCTATGACGCGCTGATCGCGCCGGAGGCGTGGCGCAACGGCGCGGAGGAGGCGCTGCGCGTCGCGCTGGTCAACCTCGAGGCTGAGGACGCGCCTGGGGGCGTGATGGAGGTGGCGCTGGGCGCGGGCTGGCCCGGCATCCTGCTGCATGAGGCGATCGGCCACGGGCTGGAGGGCGATTTCAACCGCAAGAAAACCAGCGCCTTCAGCGGCCTGATGGGCCGGCAGGTGGCGGCGAGGGGTGTGACCGTGGTCGATGACGGCACGATCCCCGACCGGCGCGGCAGCTTGAGCTTCGACGACGAGGGCACGCCGACCAACCGCACCACGCTGATCGAGGACGGAATCCTCGTCGGCTACATGCAGGACCGCCAGAACGCGCGGCTGATGGGCGTGGCCCCCACCGGCAACGGGCGGCGCCAGAGCTACGCCCACATCCCGATGCCGCGCATGACCAACACCGTGATGATGGGCGGCGAGGCCGATCCGGCGGACGTGGTGCGCGCGGTGAAGGACGGCATCTATGCGGTCAACTTCGGCGGCGGGCAGGTGGACATCACCAACGGCAAGTTCGTGTTCTCCTGCACCGAGGCCTATCGGGTGAGGAACGGCGTGATCGGCCGCCCGGTCAAGGGCGCCACCCTGATCGGCGACGGCCCGACATCGCTGCGCAACGTCCGCCTGATCGGCAACGACATGGCGATGGACCCCGGCATCGGCACCTGCGGCAAGAACGGCCAGGGCGTGCCGGTGGGGGTGGGCCAGCCGACGCTGCTGATCGACGGGCTGACCGTGGGCGGCGCGGGGGTGTGAGGCGGCGCGGCGTCTGCGGCGGTGGCGCGTCTGCGGCGGCGTGAAGCAGGGCCGCGTGACGGGCGCGCGGCGCCCGCTGAGCGGCATCTTGCGCCCCACGGCGAGGGCGCGTATATCCGCGCTCAACAGCGGCGGTCTCGCCAACCCTTGGCGGGTCCCACGGGATGCGAGACGGGCCGCGTTGCGGCCCGTTTGCGTTTGCGGCGGGCTTTCCCTTGGAGACCGCGCACCGCACCATGGCCGACCTGCTCGCCAAAACCCCGATCGACCGGCGCCTCGCCGGGATCATCCGCCCGACCGTCGAGGGGATGGGCTTTTCGCTGGTGCGCGTGCGGCTGATGGGGTCCAGGCGCGGCACGCTGCAGGTGATGGCGGAGCGGCCCGACGGGCGGATGGAGATCGACGACTGCGCCGCGCTTTCGCGCGCGCTCTCCGCCGTGCTGGATGTCGAGGATCCGATCGCCGACGAATACACGCTGGAGGTCTCCTCGCCCGGCATCGACCGCCCGCTCACGCGGCTTGAGGATTTCGAGCGCTGGAAGGGCTGGGTCGCCAGGCTGGAGACCGACGCGCTGATCGACGGGCGCAAGCGGTTCATGGGGACGCTGGAGGGCGTGGACGGCGCCGATGTGCTGATCACGCTGGAGAGCGGCCCGGCGCGGGCGCCCTTCGACGCCCTGAGCGACGCCAAGCTGGTGCTGACCGACGCGCTGATCGAGGCGTCGCTGAAGACGCAGAAGGACGCGGGTTTCGACGAGACCCGGTTTGACGACATCGAGGTGGAAGACGGCGAGGACGCCGACGACGACCTCCGCGAGCCGCAGGAGCCACGCCCATGAGCACCGCCGTATCCGCCAACCGACTGGAGCTGCTCCAGATCGCCGACGCCGTGGCGCGCGAGAAACTGATCGACCGCGAACTGGTGATCGAGGCGATGGAGGACAGCCTCGGCAAGGCCGCCCGCGCCCGCTATGGCGCCGACGTGGACGTGCGCGCCCACATCGACCGCAAGTCGGGCGAGATCACCATGAGCCGCGTCAAGGAGGTGGTCGAGGAGGTTGAGATCCCCAAGGGCCAGATGAGCCTTGAGGAGGCCCGCATCCTCAACCCCGAGGTCGAGCTGGGCGATTTCGTCGAGATCGACACCCTGCCCACCATGGAGTTCGGCCGCGTCGCCGCGCAGACCGCCAAGCAGGTGATCGTGCAGAAGGTGCGCGAGGCCGAGCGCGAGCGCCAGTATGAGGAATACAAGGACCGCATCGGCACGATCATCAACGGCGTGGTCAAGCGCGTCGAATACGGCAACGTGATCGTCGATCTGGGCCGGGGCGAGGGGATGCTGCGCCGCGACCAGCTGATCCCGCGCGAGGCGTTCCGCGTCGGCGACCGCATCCGCGCCTATGTGCGCGACGTGCGCGCCGAGGCGCGCGGCCCGCAGATCTTCCTCAGCCGCACGGCGCCGGAGTTCATGGCCGAGCTGTTCAAGATGGAGGTGCC
>CAZRFB010000387.1:0-8240 GCA_964599185.1 uncultured Rhodobacterales bacterium
GGTCTTGGCGATCTCGACGCGCGGCTGGGCGAGGCGATCCAGACGGCGGCGCGCGAGGTGATCGACGGCAAGCTCGACGAGCATTTTCCGCTGGTGGTCTGGCAGACCGGCTCGGGCACGCAGTCGAACATGAACGCCAACGAGGTGATCTCGAACCGCGCCATCGAGATCCTCGGCGGCGCGCTCGGCTCGAAAAAGCCGATCCACCCCAACGACCACGTCAACATGGGGCAAAGCTCCAACGACACCTTCCCCACCGCCATGCACATCGCCGCTGCGAACACCGCGACGCATGTGCTGATCCCCGGGCTGGAGAAGCTGCTCGCGGCGCTGGAGGCCAAGGAGGAGGCGTTCGGCGCCATCATCAAGATCGGCCGCACCCATACCCAGGACGCGACGCCGCTGACGCTGGGGCAGGAGTTCTCGGGCTATGTCCATCAGGTGCGCCAGGGCATCGCGCGCATCGAGACGGCGCTGGAGAACATATGGTTTCTCGCGCAGGGCGGCACGGCGGTCGGCACCGGGCTGAACACGCGCGCGGGCTTCGCCGAAAAGATCGCCGCCGAGATCGCCGCGCTGACCGGCATGCCGTTTCGCACCGCGCCCAACAAGTTCGAGGCGCTGGCGGCGCATGACGCCATCGTGGAGCTGTCGGGCGCGGTGCGGGTGGTGGCGGCCTCGCTGTTCAAGATCGCCAACGACATCCGCCTGCTCGGCTCGGGGCCGCGCTGCGGTCTGGGCGAGCTGATCCTGCCGGAGAACGAGCCGGGCAGCTCGATCATGCCCGGCAAGGTCAACCCCACCCAGTGCGAGGCGCTGACCCAGGTCTGCGCGCATGTGTTCGGCAACGACGCGGCGGTGGGCTTCGCAGGCTCGCAGGGGCATTTCGAGCTGAATGTCTATAAACCGATGATGCTCTATAACGTGCTGCAATCCATGCAGCTTCTGGGCGACGCGGCGTCGGCCTTCACCGACAACTGCATTGCGGGGCTTCAGGCGGATGAGAAGCGCATCGACAAGCTGATGCGCGAAAGCCTGATGCTGGTGACGGCGCTGGCCCCGGAAATCGGCTACGACGCCGCCACCAAGGTCGCCAAGACCGCGCACCACAACGGCACCACGCTGCGCGAGGAGGCGATCGCGCTGGGCTATTGCGACGGCGACACCTTCGACCGCGTGGTGCAGCCGCAGGACATGCTGGGGCCGAAGGGCTGAGCGCGCCCGATTGACCGCGCGCCGCGTTCGCGACACCTTGGGCGCGGGTGAAACCTTGGGGCGCAGCGGATGAAGTGGCGGGGCCGCAGAACCAGCGACAACATCGCCGACGTGCGGCGCGGCGGCGCGCGCGGCGGCGCCATGCGGGCGGGGGGCATCGGCGGGGTCGGCGTGATCCTGGTGCTGCTGGCCGGGCTGTTCTTCGGCGTCGATCTCACGCCCCTGCTGCAAGGCGGCGGGACGCAGGCGCCCGAGGCGCGCCAGGCGGGCGGGAACGTGATCGACGACGAGACCGAGCAGTTCGTCGCCGTGGTGCTGGCCGACACCGAGGAAGTGTGGGCGGCGGAATTCGCGCGGCGCGGCGCCACCTACGCGCCGCCGACGCTGGTGCTGTTCAGCGGCGCGGTCAGTTCCGCATGCGGACAGGCGAGCGCGGCGGTGGGGCCGTTCTACTGCCCGCGCGACGGCCAAGTGTATCTCGACCTCGACTTCTTTCACACCATGGAGCGCGACCTTGGCGCGCGCGGCGAGTTCGCCCGCGCCTATGTGATAGCCCATGAAGTCGGCCACCATGTCCAGAACCTGATCGGCGTGATGGACGAGACGATGCAGGCCCGCGCCCGGCTGCCGGAGGCGCAGGCCAACGCGCTTTCGGTGCGCACCGAGTTGCAGGCGGATTGCTTCTCCGGCGTCTGGGCGCGCGCCGCGCAGGATATGTTCGGCGCGCTGGAGCCGGGCGACATCGAAAGCGCGATGGACGCCGCCGCGCGCATCGGCGACGACGCGCTGCAACGCCGCGCGCAAGGTTATGTCGTGCCCGACAGCTTCACCCACGGCACGTCGGCGCAGAGGCAGGCGTGGTTCATGCGCGGCTTGCGCAGCGGCGACATGGAGACCTGCGACACGTTTTCGGGCGCGCTGTGACCGCCGACATCATCAATCTGCGCCGCGCCCGCAAACAGCGCGCCCGCGCCGCCGACAAGGCCGACGCCGCCGCGAACGCCGCGCGCCATGGCGTCGGCAAGGCCGAGCGCGCGCTGGCGGACGCCGAGGCCGAGCGGCTGCGCCGCACGCTCGACGGCGCGCGCGTCGGGACGGAAGGGAGCGATGACGGCTGACGCCGCAAGCGGGGCGGCGGGAGGCGCGGCGGGGCCGGTGAAACGGTCGCTCACCCTGTCGGGCCACCGCACCTCGGTCACGCTGGAGCCGCCGTTCTGGGCGGCGCTGGGCGAGATGGCGCGCGAGCAGGGCGCCTCGCTCAACGCGGTCGCCGCGCGCATCGACGCCGCCCGCGCGCCTGAGGTGGGGCTGGCGAGCGCGCTGCGGGTGGCGGTGCTGGCATGGGCGCGCGCGCGATAGCAGGCTATGGTGCGCCGATGAACGCCTCTGACCTCTCCGCCATGCGCCCCGAGGATCTGGTCGCCTGCCCCGGCTGCGACCTGCTGCACCGCCGCCGGGCGCTGCGGCCCGGCGAGGTCGCGCGCTGCGCGCGCTGCGGCGCGGTGCTGGAGACGCGCAAACCCGGCACGGTGGACCGGGTGATCGCCGCGTCGCTGGCGATGGTGGCGCTGGTGGCGCTGGCGGTGACCGGCCCGTTCCTGACGCTGCGCGAACTGGGGCTTGAGCGCACCGTCTCGCTGCTCGACGCGAGCGCCGCGCTGGGCGCGGGCGGCTCGCCGCTGGGGGTGCTGCTGCTGCTGGTGATCGCCGGGTTGCCGACGGCGCGCGCGCTGGCGCATCTCTATGTGCTGGCGCCGTGGCGGCTGGGCTGGGGGATGGCGCGCGGCGCGGCGGCGGTGTTCCGCTGGTCGTCCTCGATGCGTCCCTGGGCGATGGCGGAGATCTTCATGATCGGCGTGGCGGTCAGCATGGTGAAGATCGCCGGGATCGCCACCATCAGCCCCGGCCCGGCGTTCTGGGCGCTGGGCGGCGCGGTGGCGGTGCTGGCGGTCGAGAACGCCGCGCTGTGCCGCGAGACGGTGTGGCGGCTGATCGCGGAGGGCGCCGATGACCGCTGAGCGGCGCAAGACGGGGCGCATGACGGGGCGCATGACGGGGCGCATGATGGGGCGCGAGATCACGGAACACGGCGTCACGGCGCGCGATCTGGGCCTGATCGGCTGCGCCGAATGCGCGCTGGTGCAGGCCGAGAGCCGCGCGCGCTGCGCCCGCTGCGGCGCGCGGCTGCGGCGGCCCGACCGCGCCAGCCTTCAGGCGGTATGGGCGCTGCTGGCGACCGGGATCATCGCCTACATCCCCGCCAATCTCTGGCCGATGCTGGTCACCCGCAGCTTCGGGCGCGTGGACGAGAGCACCATCATCGGCGGCGCGGTCGATCTGGCGGCGCATGGCGCGTGGTTCATCGCCGCCGTGGTGCTGATCGCCTCGGTCGCGATACCGCTGTGCAAGTTCGCGGCCATCGCCTGGCTCGCCACCGGCATCGCGCGCGGATCGGTGCGGGGGCTGCATGGGCGCCACAGGTTGCATACGCTGGTGGAGCTGATAGGGCGCTGGTCGATGATCGACGTGTTCGTGGTGGCGGTGCTGGCGGCGCTGATCCAGCTCGGCTTTCTCGCCTCGGTCGCGCCGGGGCCTGCGGCGGCGCCGTTTGCGCTGTCGGTGGTGCTGACCATGCTGGCGGCGCAGCGGCTGGACGCGCGGCTGATCTGGATCGCGGCGGACGGGAGGGCGCGATGAGCGATGACGACCTGGCCGAACCGCGCGTGGAGCGGCCCCGGCGCGGCGCAAGGCTGTCCGTCGCGTGGCTTCTGCCGCTGATCGCGCTGGCCATCGCGGGCGGCGCGGCGTGGCGGCACTATGCTGCGCTGGGGCCGCAGATCACCATCGTGCTCGACAACGCGGCGGGGCTGGAGGCGGGGCGCACCGCGATCAAGTATCGCGACGTGGAGATCGGGCGCATCGAATCGCTCGCCTTCGACGACGATTTCGCCCGCGTGCGCGCCCGCGCGCGGATGGACGGCGCCGTGCGCGACCGGCTGCGCGAGGGCGCGCTGTTCTGGGTGGTGCGCCCGCAGCTGACCGCCAGCGGGGTGAGCGGCCTGGATACGCTGCTGTCGGGCGCCTATCTGGCGGTGGACTGGGGCGCGGGCGACGGCGCGCAGGCCGACACCTTCGCGGCGGCGCCCGAGCCGCCGCTGACGCCCTCCGACACGCCGGGCCGGCGCATCACGCTGCGCGCGCAGGACGGCGGCGCGCTTGCGCCCGGCGCCCCGGTGTATTTCAAGTCGATCGAGGTGGGCCGGGTCGAGACCAAGCGGCTCAGCGACGACGGCCGCATGATCGAATTCGACGTGTTCGTGAACGCGCCCTACAGCGACCGCATCGACGCGCGCACCCGGTTCTGGAACGCCTCCGGCGTCAGCGTCGCGCTTGGCGCGCAGGGGTTGCGGCTCGACGTGACCTCGCTGGCTGCGCTGTTGCGCGGCGGCGTGGTGTTCGACCGTTTCGCCGACGCCGCCGCCGGGCCGGAAGACACCGCCGCCTTCATCCTGCACGCCACCCGCGAGGAAGCCGCCGACAGCCGGTTCAGCGAGAACCCGGCGGCGCAGCTGCGGCTGAGCGTGGCGTTCGACCAGTCGGTGCGCGGTCTCGGCGACGGCGCTCCGGTCGAGTATCGCGGCGTGCAGATCGGCGTGGTGGAGGCGATCGCCTTCGTGCCCGGCGCCGCGCTGAACACGCTGCAGATCGTCGCGACGCTGCTGATCCAGCCCGAGCGGATCGGCGTCATCGACACCATACCCGAATCCAACCTCGCCTTCTTCCAGCGCTCGGTCGAGCGCGGCCTGCGCGCGCGGCTGGCGTCGGGCAGTCTTGTGACCGGCGCGCTCTATGTCGAACTGGTGGACGCCCCCGACGCGCCGCCCGAGCGGCTGGACCTCGACGCAAAACCCTATCCGCGGCTGCCCAGCGTGCCCTCGACGCTCGACGCGCTGCGCGGCCGCGCCGAGGAAGTGCTGGCGCGCATCAACAAGCTGCCGGTGGAGGAGCTTCTGGCCAGCGCCATCGCCGCGCTCGACAGCGTGGCGGCTCTGGCCGCCGACCCCGACCTGAAGCGCGCGCCTCAAGAGCTGACCGGCGCGCTCAGCGCCGCGCGCGGGATGCTCGACGGGCTGGCCGAGGCCGATCTGGCGGGCGACGCCGCGCGCGCCATGGCCGCGACCTCCAGCGCGGCGGCGGCGTTCGAGAACGCCGCCGCAGGCCTGCCCGCGCTGGTGCGCAGGCTGAACGACGCCGCCGCCAAGGCGGAGAGCGCCATCGACGCCTATGGCGCGGGATCGTCGCTGAACACCGAGGCGGTGGCGGCGCTGCGCGAAATGCGGCAGTCTGCGCGGGCGATCTCGACGCTGGCGCAAACGCTGGAGCGACGGCCCAACTCTCTGATCATAGGACGGTGATGATGACCCTACGCCCGCTCGCCGCCGCCTTCGCGCTCTCGCTGGGCGCCTGCGCCGAGCTGAACCCGCCGACGCTGCACCTGCTGCCGACCGCGCCGGTCCACGCGGCCGCGACCGACAGCGCGGTGGCGCGCGAGCAGATCGCGCTCAGCCGCATCGCGCTGCCCGATTACGCCGAGGACAGCGCCATCGCCTATCTTACCGGCGCGACCACGGTGGCGCGCTCGGTGGATGAGCGCTGGGCGGACCCGCTGGCGCGCACCGCCACCGCCGCGCTGGCCGGCGCGCTGACCGCGCGCACCGGCGCGCTGGTGCTGGCCGAGCCGTGGCCGCCCGAGTTCGACCCCACGCTGCGCATCGACGTGCTGGTCGATCAGTTCGTCGGCGCGCTGGGCGGGCCGGTCACGCTGTCGGGCGAAGTGCGGGTGGCCGACGCGCGGATGCGCGGGCTGGCGGTGGTGCGCCGCTTCGACATCGCCGCGCCCAGCGGCGGCGACGGCTTCGACGGCGTCGCCCGCGCCCACGCCGACGCCGTGGCGCGGCTGGCCGACGAGATCGCGGCGGCGCTGGAGGCGCGCTACGGCGGCTAGGGTCTGTCGATCAGCGACCGCCCCCTCACCCCGACCCTCTCCCCCAAGGGGGAGAGGGTGCGCGAGAGGCGATGGCGGCGCGCCGTCGGCGCGGATTTCGCTCCCTCTCCCGTCCGCGGGAGAGGGTCGGGGTGAGGGCGCGCGCGGTGTGCGATGACCGCGCTGTAGGCCTCGGCGCGCGGGCCGGGGCGGCGAGGCAGGCGACGCCGCGCCCCTCGCAGCGGCGCAGGCGCGGCGCCCCGCCCGCCGATGTCGCCCCCTCTCCCGCCTGCGGGAGAGGGTCGGGGTGAGGGGGCCTCGGCGGGGTGAGGGACGCCTCAGGTCGCCTTGCGCCGCCGCTCCTTGCGCCGCGCCTTGGCCGCCGACAGCTTGGCCTTGGCCAGCTTGCGCTGCGGCCCCTCGCCGCGCGGGCGGGCGCGGGTGGCGATGCGCCCGCCGCCCTCGACCTCCAGCAACTCGAAGCGCAGCCCGCCGGTGACCGGAACCGCCTCCGCCAGCCGCACCCGCGCGCGGGCGCCGACGCCGATCACCTTGCGCGATTTCTCGCCGGTCAGCGTCTGCGCCTCGCCGTCGAAGCGCCAGTATTCATGGCCCAGCGTCGAGATCGGGATGATCCCGTCGGCGCCGGTCTCGTCCAGCTTCACGAACAGCCCGAAGCGGGCCACGCCCGAGACCCGGCCCTCGAACTCCGCCCCCTCGCGATCCGCCAGATAGGCCGCGAGATAGCGGTCGGTGGTATCGCGCTCGGCGTCCATGGCGCGGCGCTCGGTCTGCGAGATGTGCTTGGCGGTCTCGGCCAGCGCGGCGACCTCGTCGGGCGTCTGGCCGTCGCGGCCCATGTCCAGCGCGGCGACCAGCGCGCGGTGCACCACCAGATCGGCGTAGCGGCGGATCGGCGAGGTGAAATGCGCGTAGCGTTGCAGCGCAAGGCCGAAATGGCCGAAATTGTCCGGGCTGTAATAGGCCTGCGTCTGGGCGCGCAGCACCGCCATGTTGACCAACTCGGCGAACTGCCCGTCGGCGGCGGCGTCGAGCAGGGCGTTGAGGTGGCGGGTCTTGAGCACCTGCCCCTTGGCCAGCGTCAGCCCCACCGTCTCGACCTGCTCGCGCAGCGCGTCGAGCTTTTCCGGCGTCGGCTCCTCATGCACGCGATAGATCAGCGGGCGGCGCTGCGCCTCCAGCGTCTCGGCGGCGCAGACGTTGGCCTGCACCATGAATTCCTCGATCAGCCGGTTGGCGTCGGTGGTCTCGCGAAACCGCACCGAGACGACGCGGCCCTGATCGTCAAGCTCGATGCGCCGCTCCGGCAGGTTCAGATGCAGCGGCGCGCGGACCTCGCGCGCCTGCGCGGCGCAGCGGTAGGCGGCGAACAGCGCGCGCACGCTGTCGGCGTGGGGGCCGTCGGCGCCCTCGTCGATGGCCTGCGCGTCGGCGTAGGTCAGCGAGGCCGCCGAGCGCATCACCGCGCGGGTGAAGCGGTGGCCCAGCTTGCGCCCGTCCGCCGCCAGCTTGATCTCGACCGCCAGGCAGGGCCGGTCAACGCCCTCGTGCAGCGAGCACAGATCGCCCGACAGCGTCTCGGGCAGCATCGGCACCACGCGGTCGGGGAAATAGGCCGAGTTGCCGCGCAGCCGCGCGTCGCGGTCGAGCGCCGAGCCGGACCGCACGTAATGCGCCACGTCGGCGATGGCGACCCAGACCGTCCAGCCGCCGCCCTCGCCGGGCAGCGCGCACACCGCGTCGTCGTGGTCGCGCGCGTCGGGCGGGTCGATGGTCAGCAGCGGCAAGGCGCGCAGATCCTCGCGGCCCTTGATCGGCGCGGGTTTCGCGGTCTCGGCCTCCGCCAGCGCGGCCTCGGAGAACGCCACCGGCAACCCGTGCTGGTGGATCGCGATCAGCGACACCGCGCGCGGCGCCGACGGGTCGCCCAGCCGCGCCACCACCTTGACCCGGCGCAGGCCCAGCCGGGGCGCGCCCGCCGCCTCGACCTCGACCAGTTCGCCGTCCTGCGCGCCGCCCG
>CAZRFB010000388.1:0-2185 GCA_964599185.1 uncultured Rhodobacterales bacterium
TTGCAGGATGGCGCCCGACTCGAAAAGCGACACCGCCGCGCCGTCCGGCCCTGCGGGATCGATGATGGCGGGCATCCGGTTGTTGGGCGCGATGGCGAGGAACGCCGGGTCGAATTGCTCGCCCTTGCCGATGTTGACGTAGTGGACGGTGTAGGGAAGCCCCATCTCCTCCAGCGCGATGGCGATCTTCCAGCCGTTGGGGGTGGGCCAGTAATGCAGCTCGATAGGGGCCTGCATGGGCGTGATGCTCCGGTTTGGTGCGGTCGCGCGCAGCCTGCCCCGGCGCGGCGCGCGGGGCAAGCGGCGTCAGGCGGTCTCCGGCGTCGGCCCGTCCGCCGCGAGATCGGGCCTGCGCCAGCGCGCAAGGCGCGGGCGCGGCGCATGGAGCGGCGCGCCGCTGGCGCGCATCTCCTCCGGCCCGAAGCCGGGCGCGCGCGACAGGATCGCGCGGTGCAGGTCCATGGCGCCGGGGCGGGCATAGACGCTCCAGTGGCACGGGCCGGGCGCGGGCGGCGCCAGCGTCACGCCCCGCGCCGCCGCCCAGCCGATCAGGGCGGGGTCGTCGAACGCCAGGTCGATCCAGCCGCGCCGCCGCGCGCCCAGACCGTCGCGCCCCAGCGCGGCGCCCTGACCGGACGGCGCCACCATCGCGAACAGCGCGTCGAACGGCGCGTTGGCGCGCGACAGCACGCAACAGACCTCCGGCGGCCGCGCCCCGATCCGCGCGCAGGCGTCCAGCGTCGCGCGCGCCTCGCCCGCGAAGGCGGCGGGCGCCAGCAGCACCATGCGCCCCAGCCGCGCCAGCGCGTCGGCGCGCCCGGCTTCGGCCAGCGCGCGGACCGCCGACAGCGCCACCCGCGCGCCCAGCGAATGCGCGATCATGTCCACCGGCGCCGCCCGCGCGCGGCCCAGATCGGCCAGCGCCGGCGCCAGCGCCGCGCCCGCCGCGCCCGCCGCGTCATAGACGGCGGCGAAGCCGTTGCGCCCGGTCCGCAGCAACTGCGCCACATGGCTCGCCCGCGCCCGCCAGCCGTAGGCGACGCACAGATCGGCCTCGGAGACGCCCAGCGCCTGCGGCCATGAGATCACCCGACCGCCGCCGCTCAGCCGCGCGGGCGGCGCGTCTGCGCCGTAGAGCGAGGCGTGGGGGCAGGCGTCGGCGTCGCCGGGGGCGTAGCGATAGCCGTGGATCATCACCAGCGTCCGGCCCGCGCAGGCCGACGCAGGCGGCAGGGGGGCGCCCAGCAAACCGGACTCCCCACAATCGATGCGCAGGATCGCCATGGCGCCTCACCCACTGATTGACCGCTCGTTCGCCCTGCCGCGCCGGTGCTGCGCCCGGCTTGGCGCAAGCCTTGCCCTGTGACGGCGACAACGCGGCGACGGGAGCGTGAATTCCTCGCGACGAAAACCTTGACGAGATCTTGCCGGGGCGCGCTTTCGGGACGCCTTGACCGCAAGGCCCCCGCCCGATAGCGCTCGCGACCATATCCCGGCGCGCCTGACATTGCGTTAACCCTCGCGTCCGGGCGGCGGGAGCAGCGATCGTGAAGGATGTCGAACAGCTCAGGCCGCGCACGCAGCTGGTCCACGCAGGCGTGCGCCGGTCGCAGTTTCAGGAGACCTCCGAGGCGATCTTCCTGACGCAAGGCTTCGTCTATCCCGACGCCGAGGCCGCCGAGGCGCGCTTCAAGGGCGAGGATCCCGGCTTCATCTATGCGCGCTACGGCAACCCGACCGTGGCGATGTTCGAGGACCGCATCGCGGCGCTGGAGGGGGCTGAGGCCGCCTTCGCCACCGCCTCGGGCATGGCGGCGGTCAACGGCGCGATGATGAGCCAGCTCGAGGCCGGCGATCATGTGGTGGCGGCGCGGGCGCTGTTCGGCTCCTGCCTGTGGATCTGCGAGACGCTGCTGCCGCGCTTTGGCGTGGCGGTGACGCTGGTGGACGGCGGCGACCTTGCGCAATGGCGCGCGGCGATGCGGCCCGAAACGAAAGTGGTTTTCTTCGAGAGCCCGTCGAACCCGACGCTGGAGATCATCGACATCGCCGCCGTGGCCGAGATCGCGCACGCCGCAGGCGCCTGCGTGGTGATCGACAACGTGTTCGCGACGCCGATGTATCAGCGCCCGCTAAGCCTTGGCGCCGATGTGGTGGTGTATTCGGCGACCAAGTATATCGACGG
>CAZRFB010000389.1:0-6767 GCA_964599185.1 uncultured Rhodobacterales bacterium
GTTGACGCCGAAGCGCGCCGCCAGCTCCGGCTCGGCGGGCAGCCAGTCGCCCTCGTCCAGCCCCCGCTCGATCTCGCCGCGCAAGGCTGTTGCGATCTGCGCCCAGACGGCGAGGCCGGATTGTCTGACAAGCTGTGGCAATGGCCCCTCCGAATCTCGATGTTGAGACGTCTAGATGAGTTGTGCGACGTGCGTATGACGGACGGCGTTCCTTGAGCTTGCCGCATGCCGCATGCCGGCGGAGCGGCTGATGGAAAACGCGCTGCGTCCAGCGAATAGATCGGCGCGCAAAGGTGACCCCGTTCGCGGGGAGAGCCGCGCTCAGCATCACGCACGATGGCGCGCCGGTCATGATAGGTGGCAGGGGCGAACCGCAGTGTCCGGCAGATCGGCTCGACCCCATGCATCTGGCGATGTTCTTCAATGAAAGCGGTTATTTGCGAATCGGGCGGTTGAGCTCCGCCTGAGCAAGATACGCTGGCGCCTTCTTCAGTATCTCATTGGCCCGCCGCAGTTCCCGGTTCTCGCGCTCAAGTTCCCTGATCCGCGCCTTCCCGGCGCTTGTCCGGCCCGGCCGCGCGCCGCCATCGCGCTGGCCCTGCCGCACCCACACGCGAAGGCTGTCTTGCGAACACCCCAATTTGCTTGCGATCGCCGTCAGCGCCGCAGCTTCGCTTTGATACGCATCGCGGTGTTCTATCGCCAGCCGCACCGCGCGTTCGCGGAACTCGGGTGAATACGGCTTCGAGGTCTTCTTCTGTGTCTGGTCCATAACGGGCAATCCTCCGAGAGTTTTGCCCTCCGGGGAACCCGCAGCGGTTCACCCATCTTCGCTCCGGGCATGGGGACGCAGGGGGGCGCCGAATCCACCGATCGAGGAAATGCGTCATCAACCGATCAAGCGCGTCCAGCGTCGGCCGCCGGTAACGGTGGCGGCTCCTCTGTGTCAGCCCCGGCTTCTTCGCGACGATCATCGCGTTGCGCATCGCGCGCTCATCCAGCGGGTGGTTCTTGGCGGGACCCGCCACGGTAAAGACCGCGCTGAGATGTGACAGCCAGTTCGCCACGGTCTGAGGCGCGACGCCCGTCTTCAACTTCTCCTTTGCGAAGGCAACGATGTCGGCGCTGTCGATCTCGACATAAAGCTTGTTCGCGATGTCGAACTCTTTGATGCTTTTCAGCACCTGCGCCCTGGCCCGACCGATTGCCTTCGCGCTGTCTTCCACATATTGGTTGATCGCGCCGCCGAGGGTCACATCGCGGCGGCGGGTCTCTCCGACAGGCGGGTTTTCGAGCGCTCCTCGCCTGGCCAGATCCTTCTCGCGCTTCTCGATCCAGGCTGCGGCGGTCGGGCGCAGATCGAAGGTCCGGCTCTCTCGCCAGACGGTTTTTCCAGCCGGCCGAACGGCGATCCGGGCGAGCCAGGCGACTGGCCGGTCTTTGCGCTTTCGCTTGATGATGGCGCCGATGAGCTTACAGCGTGATGCCAAGGTTAAATGGTTGTAAGTTGCGCCGAAAAAGGGCGCAAATTACAACATGTGAGACAACAACGTGCCTGAAGATGGGGTGATAAATGCATGATAAACAAGAAAAATCTAGTAATTTTAATATGCCCCTTTTGGCGGTTGCGCCGATGATGGATTGGACCGACCGGCATTGCCGGTTCCTGCACCGCCAGTTCAGCCGCCGCGCGCTGCTCTATACCGAGATGGTGACGGCGGCGGCGGTGGTGCACGGGCCGCGTGACCGGCTGCTGGCGTTCGACGCGGCGGAGCGGCCGCTGGCGCTGCAACTGGGCGGGTCGGAGCCTGCGCTGCTGGCGCAGGCGGTGCGGCTGGCGGCGCCGTATGGGTTCGACGAGATCAACCTCAACGTCGGCTGTCCGTCGGACCGGGTGCAGTCGGGCGCGTTCGGCGCCTGCCTGATGCGCGACCCGGCGCTGGTGGCGGATTGCGTGGCGGCGATGATGGACGCGGCGGACGGGGTGGAGATCACCGTGAAATGCCGCATCGGCGTCGATGATCAGGATCCGCGCGTGGCGCTGCCGACTTTCGTGGAGCGGGTCGCGGCGGCGGGCGTGCGCCGTTTTGTGGTCCATGCGCGAAAAGCGTGGCTGGAGGGGTTGAGCCCGAAACAGAACCGCGACGCGCCGCCGCTCGACCACGCCCTTGTCGCGGATTTGAAGCGCGCCCGGCCCGACCTCGCGATCATCGCCAACGGCGGCGTCGGCACGCTCGACGCCGTGCTGGAGCGGCTGGCCGCGGGGCTGGACGGGGTGATGGTGGGCCGCGCCGCCTATCACGACCCCGGCGCGATCCTGGGCCTCGCCGACGCGCGGGTGTTCGGCGACGCCGTGGGCGAGACGGCGCCGGAGACGGTCGTCGCGGCGATGCTCGACTACATCGAGGCGCAGCGCGGCGCGGGCGAGCCGCTGGCGCGGATCACGCGGCACATGCTGGGGCTGTTCGCGGGCCGCCCTGGCGCGCGGCGCTGGCGGCGGATGTTGTCGGAGGAGGGCTGTCGCCCCGGCGCCGGGCCTGACCTGGTGCGCACCGCGCTGGCGGCGGTGGCGCCGCAGGCGGCGGCGGCGTGAGCGGCTGGCTGGAGGTGTTCGCGGCTCTGGCCGCCTTTGCGGCGGCGGGCGGGTTTCTGGGCGTGGTCTGCGGCGCCATGGGCGTCGGCGGCGGCGCCTTCGCGGCGATGATCGCGCTGCAATTTCTTGAGGCGGCCGGGTTTGGCGGGCCGGGGGCGCCGCGGGTGGCGGTCGGCACGGCGCTGGCGGCGCTGGCGGTGATGTCGGCGCGCGCCGCGCTGGCGCACCGGATCGACTGGCGGGCCTTGCGCGGCTGGGGGCCGTGGGCGGCGCTGGGCGCGGCCCTGGGCGGCTACGCCGCTGCGCAGGCGCCGGAGGCGGCCTTGCGCGTCGGTCTGGGTCTCGCGGTGCTGGCGGCGGGGCTGCGGCTGGCGTTCGACGACGGGCGGCGGCTGGCGGAGCCGGGCATGGCGGTCAAGGCGGCGCTGGCGGCGGCGGTGGGGGCGGTGTCGGGCGGCGCCGCGCTGGGCGGCGGGCCGTTCGCCGCGCCGCTGTTGCGCAGGCTGGGGGCGGAGGCGCGCGCGGCGGCGGGGCTGGCGGCCGGGCTGGGCGCCGTGATCTGCACGGTTGCGGCGCTGGCGATGCTGACCGCCGCGCCGCAGAGCGCGCCGCCGTTCACGCTTGGCGCGGTCAACCTGCCCGGCGCGCTCGCCATGGCGCTGACGGCGGGCGCCTCGGCGCCGCTGGGCGCGCGGATCGGGCAGGAGGCGCCCGCGCGGCTGATCGGGATCGTCGCGGCGTTCCTGCTGTGCGTGACCGGCCTGACGCTGCTGCGCGGCGGCGTCTGAGCCGCAGCGTCTGAGCTACGGCGTCCGGGAGTCAGTCCTCGCGCTGCGCGCCTGCGTCTCGATCTTCGCGCTGCGCGCGCCGGCGCCGCGACGGGCGGTTCTGCGGCGCGGTCAGCAGGCTGGCGCGGGCGGGCAGGGCGGCCATGATCGCGGCGCGCTCGGCGTCGGTCATCGCGGTCCAGCCCGCGATCTCGTCGGCGGTGCGGTTGCAGCCGACGCAGAGGCCCGCCGCCGGGTGGATCACGCAGATCTTGACGCAGGGCGAGGCGATTTCCGCCCGCCGCCAGATCGCGTCGGTGTTCTCGGGTCTGCTCACGCCTCGCGCTCCGCCGCCGCCGCCGCCCATGCCATCCGGTCGAGCGCGCCTTGCAGGATATAGGCGGCGGCCATCTTGTCCACCACCTCGGCGCGGCGGCGGCGCGAGGCGTCGGCCTCCAGCAGCGCGCGCTCCACCGCCACGGTGCTGAGCCGCTCGTCCCAGAGCGCGACCGGCAGGTTTGCGGCGCGGCAGAGGTTGCGCGCAAACGCCCGCGTCGCCTGCGCGCGCGGGCCTTCGGAGCCGTCCATGTTGCGCGGCAGCCCCAGCACGAAGCCGCGCGCCGCGCGCCCCTGCGCCAGCGCGATCAGCTTCGCGGCGTCGGCGCCGAACTTGCCGCGCGGCAGCGTCTCGACCGCAGTCGCGATCTGGCGGCGCGTGTCGGAGGTCGCGACGCCGATGGTCTTGGTCCCGAGGTCGAGGCCCAGCAGCGGCCCTGCGGCAAGACCGGCCGCCAGCATCTCCAGCGGCCCTTCGAACACCTGCGTCACTCGACGGTCGCGCCCGCCAGCAGCGCGCGCTCTTTGAGCATGGCGAGCGCGATGGCGTCGGTCTTGTTGGCCTCGGCGGCGCGAGCGTAGGCCTCCGCCGCGCCGTCCTTGTCGCCCAGAACCCCCAGCGACTGGATCAGCCGCGCCCATTCCTCCGCGTCGCCGCCCTGATCGAACAGCCGCTCACGCAGGCGGCCGACCATCGAGCGGATCATGGCGGTGCGGTCGTCCTCGGCCATCGTGGCGGCGTTGGCGACATCGTCGGCGGTCGGGCCGGGCAGGTTCGCCGCCGACCCGGTTGTTTGCGCGGGTCTTTGCGCGGGTGGCTGCGAGACTGCCGCCATCGCGGCGTCGAAGGCGCCCAGCGCGTTGGCGTTGTCGGCCATCGCGGCGCGGGCGCGCGCTTCGGCGTCCGCCGCTTCGGCGTCCATGCCCAGCGCGGCGTAGGAGCGGATCAGCTGCGCCCACTGGATCGGCCCGCCGCCGCCTTGGGCAAGCCGCGCGTCCAGCCCCTGCACCGAGGCGACCATCGCGGCGCGCGCGGCGGCGGGGTCGGCGGGCGGGGCGGTGGCGATCTCGGGGCGCGCCGCGCCGGTCGCCTGCGCAAGGTCGTCGATCTGCGCGCGGGTGGCGGCGACCCAGGGTGCGTCGGCGGGGCTGTCCTTCAGCAACTCCGCCCAGGTCTGCATCGCCGATTGCGTCTTGCCGGTCTGCGCGAAGGCCAGCCCGATGTAATAGCGCGCGACCGGGTTGTCCGGCTCGCGGCGCAGCGCCTGCTCCAGCGCGCGCTCCGCCTCGGGCGAGACATAGCCCTCCGCCGCCAGGATCATCGCCTCGGCCATGGCGCCAAAAATCGCCGACGGCGCGTCGCCGCCGGTGCCGGCGATCAGCGCGTCATAGGCGCGCCAGCTTTCGGCGAAGCGCCCGGCCTGGCCGTAGGTGCGCGCCAGCAGGAATCGGCCCTCGCGGTCGGCGTCATTGGCGGCCAGCCGCGCCTGCAGCGTCGCGATCTCGGCGTCGAGCGGCCCGGCCTCGGGCGCGGGCGCGGCGATGCGGCTTTCGGCGATCTCCTGACCGGGGCGCGAGGCGTCGCGGCTGGCCAGCGGCTGATCGGGCAGACCGGGCGCGCCAAGCTGGCCATAAAGCGCAACGCCGCCCAGCGGGGCGCCGATCAGCAGCGCGGCGGCCAGCGCATAGGACGCGGCCTTGGGCGCGGGCTGATGATCGGGCGCGGCTTCGCGCTCGGCGGCGGCGCCCAGCAGACGGCGCGAGATCTCGATGCGCGCGGCGCGCGCCTCCTCCGCCGACAGCACGCCGCGCTCCATGTCGCGCTCGACCTCCAGCAACTGGTCGCGGAACACCTGTTCGTCATGCGCCGCGCGGGGCCGCGCGCTGCGCCGCGCCAGCGACAAAGGCCGCGCCACCAGCGCCGCCGTCAGCAGCGCCAGCGCCAGCGCGATGATCCAGAACCCCATGCGTCGCCTCTTTCCAGCGGTCGTCTCCAGCGCGGAACCTAGGCGCCTGCGGCCCTCGCCGCAATGCGCGCCGCGATCTTCGCCGCAAAGCGCGCCTGCGCCGCGCTGTCGCGGCGCGCACGATGGCGCACACGCCTCTGGCGCGCGATGTCGCAAACGCGCCATGCTGCGGCGCGACCGGCGCGGCGCGCGGGCGCCGCGCGCGGCATGTCGGATGGAATACCTTCGCGGAGAGAGGCCGGGACCATGCAACGCTATTCCGCCTTCGCGCTGGCCCGGCAGGCGCTGCGCCACCATGAGGGGTGGGAGCGCGCCTGGCCGGCGCCGCCGCTGAAGGACCGCTATGACGTGGTGGTGGTGGGCGGCGGCGGCCATGGGCTGGCGACCGCCTATTATCTGGCGAAGAACCACGGGCTGACCAATGTAGCGGTGCTGGAGAAGGGGTGGCTGGGCGGCGGCAACACCGGGCGCAACACCACGATCATCCGCTCGAACTATCTTCAGCCCGAATCGGCGGCGCTCTATGAGCTGTCGCGCGGTCTCTATGAGACGCTGAGCCAGGAACTGAACTTCAACGTGATGTTCTCGCCGCGCGGCGTGCTGACGCTGTGCATGACCGAGCACGAGGTGCGCGCGCTGACCCGCACCCTGCACGCCAACCGGCTGGCGGGGATCGAGACCGAGATGCTGACGCCCGGCCAGATCGCGCGGCGCTGCCCGATCCTGAAGCTGGACGGGCGGTTTCCGGTGCTGGGCGGCCTGTGGCAGGCGCGCGGCGGCACGGCGCGGCATGACGCGGTGGCCTGGGGCTATGCGCGGGCGGCCTCGGCGCTGGGCGTGGACATCATCCAGAACTGCGCGGTCGAGGGCGTGGACGTGGAGGGCGGCCGCGTGACCGGCGTGCGCACCGCCAAGGGCGCGGTGCGCTGCGGCAAGCTGGCGATGGTGGTGGCGGGGCACTCGACCATGCTCGCCGACATGGCCGGGTTCCGCCTGCCGATCGAGAGCGTCGCGTTGCAGGCGCTGGTCAGCGAGCCGATCAAGCCGCTGATCGACATCGTGGTGATGGCCAACGCCGTGCACGGCTATCTCAGCCAGTCCGAC
>CAZRFB010000390.1:0-2429 GCA_964599185.1 uncultured Rhodobacterales bacterium
TTTCCGCTCGACCGGTTTCATGTGCCGCGTCGTCTGGCGCGCCGCATCCGCGCGGGCGGCTTCACCGTGACGGTGGATCAGGATTACGAGGCGGTGATCGACGCCTGCGCCGACCGCGACGAGACCTGGATCAACGGCGACATCCGGCGGCTTTATGTCGCGCTGCACCGCATGGGTTATGCCCATTCCATCGAGGTGCGGATGGAGGGCGCGCTGGCGGGCGGACTCTATGGCGTGCGGATCGGCGCGGCGTTCTTTGGCGAGAGCATGTTTCACCGCCGCACCGACGCCTCCAAGATCGCGCTGGTCTGGCTGGTGGCGCGGCTGCGCGCCGGCGGCTTCACCCTGCTCGACAGCCAGTTCGTCACCGAGCATCTGGCGCGGTTCGGCGCGACCTCGGTGCCGCGCGACGCCTATCACAAGATGCTCGACGCCGCGATCCGCGCCACGGCGGATTTCGACGCGCTGCCTCAGGACGCGTCGCCCGAGACGGTCTTGCAGCTCAGCACCCAGACGTCATAGCGCGGATGGTCCAGCGCCGAGAGCGCGGGGCTGGCGGCGATCATCCACCCGGCGAACACCGGCGCGGCGGGGGCGTTCGCGTCGGTGATCTCAAGCCACGCCTCGGCGGCGGCGCCGGTGTCGCGGCAGGCGCGCACGGTGATGGTGAGGCGGCGATAGGCGACGGGCGCGCCGACGACGGCCTCAAAAGTCTCGGCGAGGCCGGAAAACTTGTCGAGCCCGCGCAGCACCGCGACCGGGCGCGTGACCGGGCGCGCCACATCCTGCGCCTGCGCGACACTGTCGGGCGCGCCGCCCAGCAGCGCGACGGCGAGCAGCGTCGCGATCATGCCGCGCGCCCCAGCACGTCCCGCAGCACGTCCCCCAGCACGGCGCGAAACCGCAGCCGCACATAGTCCGCCGTCCAGCCGCCGTCCGCGTCGCGCAGCGCGGGCGCGGCCAGCGCCCCGGCCCGCGCGATCACCGCCGCGCGGCGGTCGGGCGGCGCCAGCGCCACGGCGGGCGCCGCCAGCGTCTCGAACCATGCGGCGATGCCGGAGGCGACCGGGGTGGGGCGCGGGATCAGCGCGATGTCGGTCACGGTGAAGCCTGCGGCGCGCAGCCGCGCGGCGTGCTCCCTGGGCGTCGGGAAATACCAGATCTCCGAAAGGTCGGTGGAGACCCCCTCCCCCGCCAGCGCCGCGATCAGCGCGACGCGGATCGCGGCGACGTTGCCATGGCCGCCGCACTCCGCCACGAAGCGCCCGCCGGGGCGCAGGGCGCGCGCCACGCCGGCGATCACCGCGTCGGGGTCGGTCATCCAGTGCAGCGCGGCGTTGGAGAACACCGCGTCAAAGCCCGCGCCCGCATCCAGCGCCTCGCCCCGCCCGAGTTGCGCGCGCACGCCGCGCGTCCGCGCCGCCGCCACCATGTCGGCGGCGGCGTCCACGCCCAGAACATCGGCGCCGCTGGCGGCGATGCGCGCGGTCAGCGCGCCGTCGCCGCAGCCCAGATCGAGGATGCGCTCACCCGGCTGCGGCGCCAGCAGGTCGAGCGCGGCGGCGCCGAGATCGGAGACGAACCGCGCATTGGCCGCATAGCGCGCGGCGCTCCAGGCGGCGTCGGCGCTACTCACCGCCGCCCGTGATGGCGCGGCCGACCAGATCGAGCAGGTTGATCGAGCCTTGCGTGATGGTGAAGGCGCCGCCCGGCTCGATCATGAATTCCGATCCGCCCGGCTGGATGGCGATATGCGCCCCGCCCAGCAGGCCGTCGCTGGCGATGGTGGCGGCGCTGTCGTCGGGCACCATCACGTCGCGGCGCAGCGCCATGCGCACTTCGGCCTGAAACGTCTCGGGGTTCAGCGTCATCGCCCGCACCGAGCCGACCTTGACGCCCGCGATGCGCACGTCGCCGCCCACGTTCACGCCGTCGGCCTTGCGAAACTGCGCCGTCAGCTCATAGGTCGAGGCGGTGCTGATGTCGGCGCTGCGCGCGGCGAAGATCATGAAGCCGATCGCGACCGCCAGCACCACGGCGCCGATGGTTGTCTCTGCGGCGTTGTTCGACATCGGCTACTCCGGCGACCAGGCGTCGTAATCGCCGCCGGTGCGCGCGCGCGGCGACGGCGTGGTGACCGACCCCGGCGGCGCATAGGCCAGCGCCGTGCCGGTGAGGTTGGGCGTGTGCGGCTTCTCCCACGGCTTCACCGGCAGCGGCGCGCGCGACGGGATCTCGTCGAAGGTGTGGTGCAGCCAGCCGTGCCAGTCGGGCGACACGCGGCTCGCCTCCGACTCGCCGTTGAACATCACCCAGCGCCGCTTGCCGGCCTCGCTCTGGTAATAGACGTTGCCGAGCGCGTCCTCGCCCACCCGCTCGCCATGGCGGCGCGTGTGCAGCCAGGTGCCGATGGTGTGGCCGTTCCACCA
>CAZRFB010000391.1:0-2124 GCA_964599185.1 uncultured Rhodobacterales bacterium
GCAGGGCGAGGAGGCGGAGGACTGGCTGCGCCAGAAGCACATGTGGGAGTTCGAGCGCGCCGAGGTGGTCTATCCGATCGGCTTCGGCGGCAGGGTGCGCGAGACGGCGTCGGACGCCGCCGAGTGGACGCCGGGCGAGACTGTGCTCGCCGCCGCCTACGACACGCCGGTTCCCGGCTGGCGCGGGCGCTGGACCAACACGCTGCGGCTCTGGTCGGCGCAGCCGGTGCGCGCCTTCGATCTGGCGCCGTTCAACCGCGGCGACTACATGGCCGCCGCCGCGCCCGCCGTGTTCGCCGAAACCATCTCCCGCGTGCTCTACCCCGACGACACCACGCCGCAGGGCAAGGAATTGCGGCTGAAGCAGGAGTATTTCTTCACCGCCGCCTCGCTGGCCGACATCCTGCGCCGCCACCGCTCGCGCGGCTATGACGTGCGCGCGCTGCCCAAACATGTCGCCATCCAGCTCAACGACACCCATCCCGCCATCGCCGGGCCTGAGCTGATCCGCCTGCTGGTGGACGACCACGCCATCCCGTTCGCGGAGGCGTTCGAGATCGCGCGCGGCTGTCTCAACTACACCAACCACACCCTGTTGCCCGAGGCGCTGGAGCGCTGGTCGGTCGATCTGATGACGCATTGCCTGCCGCGCCATATCGAGATCATCGCCCGCATCGACGCGCTGCACGCCGCGCGCCACAAGCGGCCGGCCTCGGTCAAGATCATCGACCATGGCGAGGTGCGGATGGGCGATCTGGCGTTCATCGCCGCCAACCGCGTCAACGGCGTCTCGGCGCTGCACACCGATCTGATGAAGCAGACCGTGTTCGCCGACCTGCACGCGCTGCACCCCGAGCGCATCGTCAATGAAACCAACGGCGTCACGCCGCGCCGCTGGCTTTATGGCTGCAACCCCGGGCTGCGCGCGCTGGTCACCGAGTCGCTGGGCGACGAGGACTGGGTGGCCGATCTCGACCGGCTGGAGGCGCTGGCGCCGCTGGCCGACGACGCCGGTTTCCGCGCCCGCTTTCACGGCGTCAAGGCCGACAACAAGGCGCGGCTGGCGGCGTGGCTGGCGCGCGAGCACGGCCTGACGGTCGATCCGGCGGCGATGTTCGACGTGCAGATCAAGCGGCTGCACGAATACAAGCGCCAGTTGCTGAACGCGCTGGAGACGGCGGCGCTGTATAATGCGCTCAAGGACGACCCGTCGGCGCCATTCGCGCCGCGCGTAAAGATTTTTGGCGGCAAGGCGGCGCCGGGCTACGCCATGGCGAAGCAGATCATCAAGCTGATCAACGACATCGGCGCCGCGATCAACGCCGACCCCGCCATGAAGGGGCGGCTGAGCGTGGTCTATCCGCCCAATTACAACGTCTCGATGGCCGAAATCCTGATCCCCGCCACCGACCTCAGCGAACAGATCTCGACGGCGGGCAAGGAGGCCTCGGGCACCGGCAACATGAAGTTCGCCATGAACGGCGCGCTGACCATCGGCACGCTCGACGGCGCCAACGTCGAGATCCGCGACGCGGTGGGGCCGGACAACATCTTCATCTTCGGCCAGACGGCGGCCGAGGTCGAGGCGACGCGCGCGGGCGGCTATTCCCCGGCCGCCGCCATCGCCGCCGATCCCCGCCTTGCGGAAGTGGTGGACCAGATCGCGGGCGGCGCGTTCTCCGGCGGCGACAAGGGCCGCTTCGCGCCGCTGGTGGACAACCTGCGCCACCACGACTGGTTCCAGGTCTGCGCCGACTTCACCAGCTACTGGGATGCGCAGCGCGTGGTGGACGCCGCATGGGCGCAGCCCGACGACTGGACGCGCCGCGCGGTGCTGAACACCGCGCGGATGGGGATGTTCTCGTCGGACCGAACCATCCGGGGCTACGCCCGCGACGTGTGGGGGGTGACGCCCGCGTTCTGAGCGCGCCTTCGCCGAAACGTCGCGGCGAGGTTGCGGCGGCGAGGTGCGCTGGCGGGGCAGGGGCGCTTCAGCCCCCCAGCAGCGCCGCCGCCGCCGAGCGGGCGCCGGGCGTGACGGTCTCGCCCGCCAGCATCCGCGCGATCTCCTCGGTGCGGGCGTCCGCATCCAGCGCGACGACGCGGGTGCGCGCGGCGCCGCGC
>CAZRFB010000392.1:0-17596 GCA_964599185.1 uncultured Rhodobacterales bacterium
GGCAGGCACAGCATGGCGACCGCCGCCATCACCAGGCCCGCCGCGATCGGCCGTTGCACGAAGAACGCCGCGAAGTCGCCGTTGGTGATGATCAGCCCCTGGCGCAGGCTGATCTCCAGCGTACCGCCCAGCACCATCCCGATCACCAGCGGCGCCATGGGATAGCCCTGACGCCGCAGCGCGAAGCCGATCAGCCCCGCGACCGCCATCACCAGCAGGTCGAAGGGGTTACCGCGCACGAAGTACACCCCGATCACGCACAGCAGCATGATCGCCACCAGCATGAACGCCTCGCGCACGCGCAGGATCGGCGCCGCCGCCCGCGCCACCAACATGCCCAGCGGCAGCAGCAAAATGTTGATGACGAAGAACCCGGTGAAGATCGCCGCAATCAGCACCGGGTTCTCGGTCATCAGCCGGATGCCCGGCGTCACCCCGTGCAGCGTCAGCGTCGCCAGCATCACCGCCGTCACCGCATCGCCCGGTATCCCCAGCGCCAGCGTCGGCACCAGCGCGCCGCCGGTGACGGCGTTGTTGGCCGATTCCGACGCGATCAGCCCGTCAGGCTCCCCCTTGCCGAAATCCGCGCGGCGCGGCGAGGATCGCTGCGCCTCGGCGTAGGCGATGAACGCCGCCGTCGCCGCCCCCGTGCCGGGCAGCACGCCTATGCCATTGCCGATCAGCACCGACTTCACCAGCACGCCCACCCGCCCCCGCCACGCCGCCAGCCTCGGCAGCACGACGCCGTTGAACGCGACCAGCCGCGCCGCGCCGTCCTGCGGCGCGGCGACGCGCAGCAGCACCTCCGACAACGCGAACACGCCAATAACCACCGCCAACAGGTCGAACCCGGCGATCAACTGGTGCTGCCCAAAGGTGAAGCGCGCCTCGCCGGTGATCGGGTCGCCGCCCACCGTGGACAGGAATATCCCCACCGCGCCCGCCATCAGGCCTTTGAGCAGCGATCCCTCCGACACCGAGACGATGCACGTCAGCCCCAGCAGGATCAGCGCGAAGGTCTCGATCGGCCCGAAGTTCAGTGCAAAAGCCGCCAGCTGTGGCGCCGCCAGCAGCAGCAGCACGGCGGAGGTCAACCCGCCGATCACCGAGGCGACCGTCGCCCAGCCAAGCGCCTGCCCCGCCTCACCGCGCAGCGCCATAGGATAGCCGTCGAGACAGGTCGCCGCCGATTGCGGCGTGCCCGGCGTGTTGATCAGGATCGCCGAGATCGACCCGCCATAGACCGATCCCGCATAGACCGCCAGCAACAGCAGGATCGCCGGCGCCTGCGCCATCGTCAACGTGAACGGCAGGATCATCGCCACCGCGACCGTCGAGCCGATCCCCGGCAGCGCACCCAGCACGATCCCCAGCATCGTGCCCAGCACCAGCGCGGCGACGCCCTGCGCCGTCAGGATCAGCCCCAGCGCCTGCGGCAAAAGCTCAAGCATCGCGCGCCCTCACAGCCACCACAAAAACGGCGAGGATGGCAGCGGCATCCGCAGCACCCGGCTGAACAGCACCGCCATCGCCAGCGGCAGCCCCACGCCGACAAGAAGCAGGCCGCGCCAGTCGCGCACCCCCAGCAGCCATAGCGTCAGCAGGCCAAAGCCTGCGCCGGTCAGGAAAAACCCCAGATGCGGCATCAGCAGCGCCAGCGCCAGCGCCGCCGCCGCAATGATCGTCACGCGGACCAGTCGCAGCGGCGCGGGCGGTTGCTGCGCCATGAAGTCGGCGACCAGATTGGCGGTCGCCAGCGCCACCCAGAAAAACAGCACGATGCGCGGAAAGAACATCGGGCTGAACGCGCCGCCCAGATCGGCGAAGCGCAGCCCGAACGACGACGCGCTCAAGCCCGCGCCGAGCAGCAGCAGGGCGAAAGACACCGCAAAACGTTCGTTGATCACGCGCGTCACGCGGCCTGCCTCCCGCTAGGGCCGCGCGCCGCGCCGCCCGCCGCCGCTCACAGCCCGGCGGCGGCGATCAGGGCCCGGTTGGCGTCATATTGCGCGCGGTAGAACGCATCGAAGGACGCGGCGTCGCGATACGCCAGCGTCGTGCCGGTCTGCGCCGCGAACGCCTGGAACCCCTCCGACGCGACGGCCGCGCCGCAGGCCGCCGACAGCTTTTCCATCACCGCCGCGTCCAGCCCGGCGGGCGCGAACAGGCCGCCCCACAGATAGAGCTCATTCAGCGGCGCTGCGATGCCGATCTCCGCCGCTGTCGGCACGTCGGGGAAATTCGCCGCCCGCTGGTCGGCGAAAACGATCAGCGGGCGGAAATCGCCGCTCTGCATCAGCAGTTCAGTATCGCCGAAGAACTGGATGGTGTTCGCCGCCATCGCCTGCATCGCGGGGCCGGAGCCCTGGAACGGCAGATGGCGCACCTTGTCGATCAGGCCCAGGCCCGCGAACGCCGCGACCATGGTCAGATGGGTGATCGCGCCGGGGCCGGAGGAGCCGTAGAGATAACGGCCCGGCTCAGCCTCAACCGCAGCGACGACGTCGCCGATGGTCTGGAACGGGCTGTCGGCGCGCACGAACAGCATCGTCGGCGAGGCCGCGACCGAGCAGATCGGCGACCAGCTGTCCAGCCCATAGGGCACGTCCTTGATCTGCGGCTGCACCGTGGCGACGGTGACCGACCAGTAGCCAAGCTGATAGCCGTCGGCCTCGCGCGCCGCCAGCGTCCCCGCCGCCACAGTGCCCGAGCCGCCGGCCATGTTCGAGACATAAGCGTCCCCGCCCAGCGCCTGCGCAAAGTGCGGCGCGAACCCGCGCACCAGCAGATCGGTCCCGCCGCCCGCGTTGAACGGCACGATCAGGTTGATCGGTTGCTGCGGAAAATCCTGCGCGGCGGCGGCGGTCGCGCCGACGGCGAGCGCCAGCGCCAGAATGGCCTTGGCGATCATCATGCATTCCTCCCCGGAAATGGCGCTTTGCACCGTTGGATCATTGTTGTCATTGCGTTGATAACGTTGTCAACGACATTTTCGGACGTTACGCTCGCAAGCAGGAACGGATCAGGCGGTCGGTTTGGAGCGGCGGCGAGCATGGCTGGCGACGACGGGCGGCCCACGTTGAGGACCATCGCCGCCGAGTGCGGGGTCAGCCTGATCTCAGCCTCCCGCGCCTTGCGCGGCGCGCCCAACGTTTCGCCCGGACTGCGCGCGCGGGTCGAGGCGGCGGCGCGAGAGCTCGGCTACACCCCGAACCGTATCGCGGGATCGCTGCGCAGCCGCACCACCGACCTGATTGCAGTGATCCTGCCGTCGATCGGCAACAGCGTGTTCGCCGCCGTGGTCGACGGTCTGGACGAGGGCTTCGCCCAGACCCGCTATCGTAGCGTGCTGGGCCTCACCCACTATGACTTGGCGCGGGAGGAGGCGATCTTGCGCGACATTCTGGCGTGGAACCCGGCGGCGGTGGTGATCGGCGGGCTTGAGCACACCGCCGCCGCCCGCGCCCTGCTGGCCGCCGCCGCCTGCCCGGTTGTCGAGATCATGGATGTGGACGGCGCGCCGGTGGACATCTGCGTGGGCGCCTCGCAGGCGGAGGCCGGGCGGCTGATGGCGCGCCACCTGTTCGAGACCGGGCGGCGGCGGATCGGTTATGTCGGCGCCTGGGCCGAGCGGCCCGCGCGCTCCCGCAAGCGCCGACTGGCCTTCGAGGCCGCGCTGCGCGATCTCGGCGCGCCGCTAGTCGCGCGCCACATCGACGACCGCCCGTCCTCGCTGGCCGTCGGTAAGGTGTGCTGCGCGCTGATGCTGGCCGCGCATCCCGATCTCGACGCGCTGTTCTTCGCCAACGACGACTTGGCGATCGGCGCGCTGCTGCACTGTCAGCAGTCCGGCGTCGCGACGCCCGGGCGGCTGGCGCTGGCCGGGTTCAATGGGCTGGAGCTGGCCCAGGCGCTCACGCCGCGCCTCACCACCATCGCCAATCCGCGCCGCGCCATGGGCCGCGAGGCGGCGCGGCTGTTGTTGGAGCGGCTTGCGGGCGGAGGCGCCGGAGACGCCGTGCTGCAGCTGCCGCTTGTGCTGCTTCGCGGCGAGACCACCTGATTGCCGGCATCATTGCAAGGTCAGCATGCTGATTGTGTGGACGGTCGCGTCGTCCGTGTCGCCGCAGGTCATGGAGGGAGCGAACTGGACGCCGACATGGGGGTAGAGCGCGACGCCTAGCTGTAGCGGCTTGAGATCATCGGCAGCCGGGCGCGAGATCATCGCATTTTTCGGCTCGGATTGGCTGAGACCCGGCGCAGGCTATGTGCGACCAGCGCAGATTGCCGAGACCGGGCGCAGCGGTGTGCGACGGCCGACCGTGGTCACAGCGTCAGGCCGGCGGCGGGCATGAGGTCCGCGAGTTCCCGCGTCCGGGCGGCTTCGAGAGCGCCATCCAGCAGGCGGCGTATCTCGGCGGGCTTGGCGCCGAACTACTTCAACAGCATCGAAACCGATCAGCAGGTGCAGGCGGTAGCTTAACCCAGTCGGGAAACTGTCCAAGGGTTGGGGAGTAGCTCACCGCCTGACCGAGACCGAGCCACTCCGAGGGTTGGCGCTCATACACCACCAGATGGGGCACTACCCGATCGCTGAATCCATGGCGCCATGGAATCATTCAGGGATCTTCTGCTGGCGTCGAGGGATCCCGAAAACAGGCGCCTGCCGGGCCAGTCTCTCGTCCGTCCAGGGCGAAAGCACCTCTTTGCAGGGCCGGTTTCGCGCGCGAAACCGGCATGGCGCGCATCCTGTGCGCCGCCCGGAATACGGATCGCCATCGCAACGACACCTCTATCGGCAAAACGCTAGCCACGCTGTGTTTCGCGCGCGAAACGCAAGCGATCAGCGCACGGCGAGCGCAGCAGCCCACGCCTTCAGCGCAGCTTCGATCTGTGCGTCTGTCGGCGCGCGGCCATCGACTTGCATCACCACGCCGCCGACGCCCCGCCGCGCCGTGACGATGCGACCGTCCGCCAGTGCAGAACGCCATTCAAGCCGCCTTGCGCTGGAGGGCGGACGGATCAGGCGACGCTCATCGGCCAGGGCAGCCTCCAGAAGGCGCTGCTCGGCGCTTGCGTCCTGCGTCTCAAGGCCCTCTTCACCAAGCCGCCGCCGCAGCGCGCCGCCTTGCCCCGCCTTGATCGCCTGCGCCAGCCGCAGACCCAGTCGCTCGCCGAGCATTTTCGGAAACCGCAGCAAGTCTCCCAGCTCCTCGACCACAAGCACGAAGCTGCGGATCTTGGAGCGCTTGGCGGGGCTGGCCGCGCCGAACAGCATTTCAAGCGCGGCGCCTATATTCTCGAAAGCGCCCTGGTCGACGGCGGCGAGACAGATGCGGCCGCGCTCGAAGTAGCTCAGGCCTTCTCGGATCTCGTTTTCTTCGATCATGCCGAGAAACGCCTGTCCCAGCGTGGTCGGCGCGCGCACCAACGCTTTCGCGACCTGCCAGCGTCGCTCACCTGTCTCTGCAGCCAGCGCGCTGAGCACGCTGATGCGCCGATAGCCGGAAATCAGACCATAGGGCCTGCCGCCAAGATGGGCGATATTGGCGAGATCCAGCGGCGTGCGCTGGCCATGGGCCTGGATCGATGCGCGCAATGAAAGCCAGGCTTCGTCCTCATCCATGCGCCGCAGACGGTCGCGGGTCAGATAGTCCACCTCGATATCGTCAAGCGCGATGTCACGCACCACGCCGCCCGCCGCTTCCGCCGCCGCCAGCGTCTGGGCGGCGCTGCGGTTGCGCGTCGCCTCCGCGCGTAACGCATCCAGTTCGGCTCGCTGCGCCGCAACGCTGTCGGCCGCCACCCGGGCGATGGGGGAGGAACTGATCGTGGCGAAATCGGCATGCTGTTCGCGACTGGCTGCATCGGCGCGAATACGCGCCATTTCTTCGGTGGAGGGAGCGTCAAGGCGACGGCGTCGGGCCATGGGGCAAGCTCCTGTTCAGTCAGACGGCGGTGGCGAATTGCGTATCGCGCCACCAGCTTCCCAGCACCAGTTCCTTGATTTCGGCATAGGTGCGGTCAAAGGTGTCGCGGCCGCGCAGATAAGTGTCACGGTTGAAGCCGCGATAGTCGGCTTCATAAATGCCGTTGATCTGCTCGCCGGCCTGTCCGATCAGCGCGGTGAACTCCTGTCGGTGCGTCGCCATGAATTCGCCAAAATATGCCTGGATGACGTTGGCGAGTTCGGCTTGCTGGCTGTGGTCGTACCGGGTCAGCACGGCGCGCACGGCATCCCATTCGAACTTTACTCCCGCAAGGCCAAGCGCGCGATTGGCGTCGTTCTCGCCTTCCTCGATCGAGGCGAACGTGCTGTAGAGCATATCAAAAAAACGTCCGGTGCTCTCGAATTCCAGAAACGATGCGCCCAGCGGCACCACCAGGATATCTGCGGCCGACAGCGCGTTGATCGTCAGGTACCCAAGTGCGGGAGGGGTATCGAGGATCACGATGTCATAGCGCTCAAGCACGCCATCCGACTCGAAAAACCGTGAAAGCGCGTCCCACAGTCGCCAGCGTCGCAGCGACATGCGCCAGACCGGGATTTGGAATTCCGCCCAGTACAGATTGAGCTGCGCGCCGATCAGATCGATGTTCGGCCAATGCGTTTTTTGCACCACGTGATCGGCGGTAATTCGGAGGGCTTCGGTCAGGGTCTCGTTCAACGCCGTCTCGTCGCCGTCAGCGATGATTTCGCGCGCGAAATCGCGCGCGATCACGGCGAAGGCGGTGCGCCACTCATCCTCGACCTGGCCGCCGAAGATCGATGTCATCGAGCCCTGGCTGTCGAGATCGACCACAAGCACCCGGTATCCGTCGAGCGCCGCCGACATGGCGAGGTGCGCCGCCGTCGAGGTCTTGCCCACGCCGCCTTTGAAATTGGCGACGGCGATGATCTTGGCTTTGGCGCCAGCTGGTTTCCAGGGCATATAGCCTTTGCTTCTTGATCCTTCGGCGGCGAAATGACGGCGCAGGCTCATGATTTCTTCGAGCGTGAACCAGCGTGTCCCACGGTCGCTCTCTAGCTCGCCCTGCGGAAGGTCGGGGTTAGCCTTCAGCGTGCGACGCAAATGCGCCGACGCGACCGGAATAAGATAGCGCGTAATCTCCCACAGCGAAAACCGCCGCAGATGCTTGCGCCCATCCGGCGCATAGCCCCGTTTCGCAAGATCCTTACGGCCCCGATCACATAGCGACGCTGCGTAGGCGAAGCGTTTTACATCCGCAGGCTCGCCAAGGCGATCAGCCGCACGTGCGGGGTCGATGGTGTGATAGGACGGTGGCTGCTGGACCATTGGAATATACTTTTTCTGGATTTCAGGGTGACGTCAGTGATGTGCGACGAGCGTATCATGTCCGCACTTTAAAGCCATATCTTATGTTCTGTGACAACAAACGTTTAGGATCTTTAATATGCTTTAAAAGCTTTAGCTGCTGTAACTTTTTGATTTAATACGACAAAAAATGCTTAAAGCACCGGTATTCAGGATGAAAGGCGCCTGCTTGCAGGATCAAGGGGGCCTGCCTGCGGGATGAGCGGCGCCTTGGTGCGGGATTGCGGGCGCCTTGATGCGGGAATGCGGCGCGCGAAAGCCGCGCCAGCGTCAGGCGTGGCGAACGGTATAAAAATATTGTTTTATATCAAATATTTATAAGCAATCAGCCGATCTGTGGAAACGCTGTGGCGACCCCACGCGCTGTGTGTGGGCGGTAGCGAGAGGTCCGCATCGCGTCGCCACAGAGGCGCCTGTTCCCGGGACGGGGATTGGGTCCTGCAGATGGGCGCCTAGCGACAGGCGCCTTTGAAACCATTTGACGGCGGATGCCTGTTCTGCCATGCGCATCGTATTGCGCGAAAGGTCGTGTGCATGAAAAGCCAGGCTTCCACCGTCGCCAACGATGCCCCGCTTCGGGGCGCCCTCCGTCGCGAAAGCGTCAAGAAGAATGTCGCCGCCATCCATGTCAGCGGCAAGCTCAGTCTTTTGCAGCGCAAACTGTCCAATGTCTTGCTGTTGAACGCCTATGACACGTTGCTGACGCGGCGGAGCCACGTGATCGACGCGCGCACCTTGTGCGTGATGATCGGCTACAACTCGAACGACATCGGCACGCTGAAGGACGCGCTGCGCGCGCTGGTCGAGACGACAGCCGAGTGGGACATGCTCGGCGATGACGGCGCGCGGGAATGGGGGGTCTCGGCGCTGCTGGCGTCTGCGCGTCTGCGCGCGGGCGTCTGCGAATACGCCTATTCGCCTGCGCTGGCCGAAAAGTTGCATGACCCGAAGATTTTTGCGCTGATCAACCTGAGCATTCAGCGCGAATTCAGTTCGGGTCATGCTCTGGCGCTGTATGAAAACTGTTATCGTTTTGTGCGCACAGGCTCCACCGGCTGGTGGGACATCGCTTTGTTTCGCCAGTTGATGGGCGTCGAGGACAGCGCCTATTACGCAGTATTCAAGCACCTGAACGCCAAGATCGTGAAACCGGCGGTGGCTGAGGTCAACGCGGTCTCCAACATCCAGCTGACCGCCGAACTGCGCCGTCAGTCCCGCGTCGTCACCGCGATCCGTTTTCTGATCCGCGAGACGGCGCCGCGCAAGGTGGTCGGGCACGCCGACGACGCCGAGACCGCCGAAGCCGCAGTCAGGGCGCGATTGCTCGCCCTGGGCGTCGCAGAGCGGCTGGCGCGACAGTGGATCGCCGACCACGGCGCCGACCACGTCGCCGAAAAACTCGACTATGTCACCGGTCGCGCGCGGCAAGGGGCGGTGCGCGGATCGACTGTGGGCTACCTTTCAGCAGCGTTGCGCGACGATTATCGGGTGGAGGCGGCGCCAGCGCGACCAGCCGCCCTCGGTCTGCGCGCCCCCGCGACGACGCGCGCCGCTTCGACCACATCCGCCGCTGACACCGCGCGCGAGGCTGTCCGAGAGGGAGAGCGCGCCCGTGAGCGGCTCGCGGCGCTGGCGCGCACGCATCGCGCCGCCTGTTTCGACGCGGTGGAGGCGCTGGTGGCCCGGCGCAACCCCACCCAGCGCGACGCCGACCGCCGGCATTTTCTCAGCGGTGTCGCCGACGAGATCGACCGTGAGGATTTTCGCACGCGCGGCTGGCGCTCGGCGGTGAACGCCGCTGCGATCTTCGCCTTCTGGGAGCAGATCGCGCCGGGGACGCTGCCGCGTATCGACGATGTCGCGCGGGAGCAGGGGATCGACCACGCGGCGCTGCATCGCGTCGCGCTTGAGCGACGGCTGAAGCCATAGCGCCGCAGAATGTCGGGACCACCGGCTGTTTGGCTGGAAAGAAGCGGCAAGAGGCGCCGCTGATCGCACGAAAGAGGATCACGCTCACAACTGTGACGCCGCGCCGTACGTCTGATTCTTGACGATGCTTGCAGCCGACCATGACAGAGGTCAAAGCAGGCCATGCCGTCCAGCATGGGGTGAACACCAATTGCGGTATCGCACACACAGCAGGCGGATCACTATCAATATATTTAAATATATAGCATTTTAAAAAACTGCAAAACATATATTTACCAATAATTATTTTTTACAGTGCACTGCAATATGAAGATATGCTGTTTAAGGAGCGGGCGCAGTGCCACAAGTTCTTCGCCTGGCGCTTACGGTGATGGCGCCGATCTGGGCGCTCGCCGGATGTGCGACGGGGGCGTTTCCAGAGCCAAAGACCGCCGCATCGGGCGCGGCGCCTGCGGAGATACCGATTGAGGCGGTCTGGTCTCGTCAGCCCACCGCGCTGGTCGCTCTCAGGCGGGCGTCAGGCGCCTGGGATGAACAGGTTGTCGCGCTGCCGAACCGTACGACTGTTCCCGGCGACAACCTTCTCGTCATGCGCGGCCGCCCGGTGGGCGCAGGCCATATCGGACCGTTCTCACCCGAGGCGTTGTTCGCGGATGCAGGCGGGACGCCCGCGCCTTTCGACGCCGATGTTCTGGGCGCGCTGCGCGTTTCCGAGGATGCCGCAGGCCCGGTGCTCTGGACGGAAAAGCGCATCGGCGCAGGCGTGGTGTGCGCGCTTGGGCTGCGTCGGCTGGACGCCGAACGCAATCTTGTCCCGGAGGGCTTCAGCATGGTCGATGTGATGCTGCGCAACTGCGTCGAGGGAACGCTGGAGGAGGCGATGTCGCCGCTGCGGCCTGACCGCATCGCGATAGGAGCGCCGACGCGGCCGGCTGATCCAGACGCGGCGCGCCCGAGGCTGCTGTCGCCGCTCGCCGGGCCGCGCCCCGGCGGTGCGATCGCCTCGGCCGCCGCAGGGGCCCGCTCATGAGCGGCCGCGCGCGCGGCGCGGGGTTCAACGGCGCGATTCTGGCGCTATGGCTGCTGACGCTGATCCCGACCGCCGCCATTGTCGTCGCGCCGCTCTCCACGGCGGGGCAGGCGGTGCTGGGCCTGACCGCCGTTGTGATCGTGGCGCTGCTCAAGCCCTGGGCCGGGGCGCTCCCGGCCCGCTTCCTGCTGATGGCGACCGCAAGCCTGATCGTGCTGCGCTACTGGGCGTGGCGCGTCACCGAAACCCTGCCGGAGCCGGGGTTGAGCGCGGCGTTCATCGGCGGCGCCGCGCTGTTGCTGGTCGAGACCTACTCGATCATGGTGTTTTTCCTGAACGCCTTCATCACCGCCGACCCCACCGAGCGTCCGCAGCCTGCGGTGGTGCCCGCCGACCGCGTGCCGACCGTGGACATCCTCGTGCCGTCCTTCAACGAGCCGACGGACATGCTGGCGGTCACGCTGGCTGCGGCGAAGAACATGATCTATCCCCGCGACCGGCGCCGGGTGGTGCTGTGCGACGACGGCGGCACCGACCAGCGCTGCGCCGCCGACGATTCCGAAACGGCGCGCGCCGCGCGCGCGCGGCGGGCGGCGCTGCAGGCGCTTTGCGCCGAGCTTGGCGTGACCTATGTGACCCGCGCCCGCAACGAACACGCCAAGGCGGGCAACCTGAGCGCGGCGCTGACCGGGCTCGACGGCGAACTGGTGGTGGTGTTCGACGCCGACCATGTGCCCAGCCGCGATTTTCTCGCCCGCACGGTTGGGTATTTCGTCGAGGACCCGAAACTCTTTCTGGTGCAGACGCCGCATTTCTTCATCAACAAGGACCCGATCCAGCGCAATCTCGGCCTGTCGGAACGCTGCCCGCCGGAGAACGAGATGTTCTACGGCGCGATCCATCGCGGCCTCGACCGCTGGAACGGCGCCTTCTTCTGCGGATCGGCCGCCGTGCTGCGGCGCGCGGCGCTCGACAGCGTCGGCGGCTTTGCAGGCGAGACGATCACCGAGGACGCCGAGACGGCGCTGGAGATCCACGCCGCCGGCTGGCGCAGCCTCTACCTCGACCGCGCCATGATCGCGGGGCTGCAGCCCGAGACCTTCGCCAGCTTCATCCAGCAGCGCGGGCGCTGGGCGGCCGGCATGATGCAGATGCTGATGCTCAAGAACCCGCTGCTGCGCCGGGGTCTCGGGCTCAAGAAGCGGCTCTGCTACATCAATTCCATGAGCTTCTGGCTGTTTCCGCTGATCCGGCTGGCGTATCTCGGCGCGCCGCTGATCTATCTTTTCTTCGGCGTCGAGATTTTCGTGGCCGATGTCGGCGACGCGCTGGCCTACATGCTGGCCTATCTGGCGGTCAGCTTCATGGTGCAGAATGCGCTGTTCAACAGCTACCGCTGGCCGCTGGTCTCGGAGGTCTATGAGGTCGCGCAGGCGCCCTATCTGGTCGGCGCGATCCTGCGCACGATCGTGCGGCCGCGCGGCGCCAGCTTCAAGGTGACGGCGAAGGACGAGACCCTTCAGGAAAGCTATATCTCGCCGATCTATCGGCCCTTGCTGGTGGTGATGGCGCTGATGACGCTTGGGCTGGCCGCGCTTGCGACCCGCTGGATCGCCTTTCCGGGCGACCGGTCGGTTCTGATGGTGGTCGGCGCCTGGGCGGTGTTCAATTTCCTGCTGGCGTCGCTGGCGCTGCGCGCGGTCTGCGAACAGCGCCAGCGCCGGGTCGCGCCGCGCGCGGCGCTGCGCACGCCAGTGTCGCTGCGGCTGCACGACGCCGCAGGGGTGGTGGTCGAGGGCGAGACGCGCGACGTCTCGACCGGCGGTCTGCGGATCGTCGTCGGCCCCGATGCGCCCGGACGCGCGCGCCTGGTCGAGGGCGCGCAGCTCACGTTCCGCCCGCAGATGCCGGATACGCCGCACCTTGAGCGCGATATCCCCGGCGTGGTGCGCTCGGTTCAGCGCGGCCCCGATGGCGCCGAGATCGGCGTGGCGCTGCCACACGATCTGTCCGTCAAGGCGCGCGAGACGATGACCACGCTGCTGTTTGGCGACAGCGAGCAATGGCTCGCCGTCCGGCGCTCGACGCGACGGCCCATCGGTCTTTGCGCAGGTCTGCTCTACACCTTCTGGTTGTCGCTGAAGACGCTGCCGCTGACGGTCGCCGATTTTCTGCGCGAACCCGCCCGCCGCGCCGCCGCCGCCGGGCGGACCGAGGCGGTGCGCACCGCGGAGCATCTGCTGTCGTTCGGCGAGGACGACGAAGCGGCGGCGCGCGCGGCGGGCGGGGCGCCGCCAGAGTTTGCGGGCGGGGCTGCGGGCGGGGCTGCGGTTGCGGCGGCGGCGGAGTGGCGATGATGCGGATCAGGACAAGACGGCGCATGACGCCGGGGGCTGCGCGGGCCGTCATTCTGGCGGCGGCGCTGGCGGTCGCGGCGCAGGGCGCGGCTGCGCAGGATGCGGCGACGCGGGAGGTGGCGGTCATTCCCCTCGCGGCGGCGGATGCGCTGCCCGCCGCCGCCGTCCTGCACGCGCTGCGCCGCGACGCCGCCGATGGCGCGCGGCAGGGTCCGGCGCCGGTCCGCACCGCGCCGCTGCGCGCCGCAGGCGCCCATGGCCGCCTGCGTCTGAGCGGTGAGCGCGCCGCCGCCGATTTCACCGTGACGCTGCCGCAGGATCTGTCGCAGGATCTGCCGCAGGATCAGCCGCCGCGCGCGCTGCGGCTGGCCTATCGCGTCGGGATCGAGGCGCTGCCCGAGCAGTCAAGCCTGACCGTGATCGTGAACGGCGTCGCCGCGACGCCGCTGCGCCCTTCGGCGTTCAGCGACTTCGCCGCCGTGACGCTTCCGGTGGAGGCGCTGCGCCCCGGCGCGAACCATGTCCGCGTGGAGGCGGTCCTGCATCACCGCATCTATTGCGGGCCCGATGCGAGCTATGCGCTGTGGGCCGAGATCGACCTGGCGGCGAGCGGCGCGGTTCTGCAGCGCCGCCCGTCCGCCACGCCCGACGGGTTCGCCGTGGCGCTCGCGCAGCAGACCGCCGCGTCCCGGCCGGTCGAGGTCCGCGTCGCCGAAGACGTGGACCCGCGCATCCTGCGGGCGGTGACCGTGCGGCTTGCGGCGCTCAGCGCCGACGGCGGCCCCGCCGCGCGACAGGCGTCGCTGTGGGACCCGGCGCCGTCGGCGCCGTCTCTGGCGCGCGTCGCGATCGTTCCCGCCGATCGCGACGCGGTGGATGTGGTGCGCGGCGGCGACGGCGCCCTGGTGCTGCGCGTCGCCGTTGGCCCGAACCCGGACGGATCGGCGGCGGGTGACGGGCGCGCGGGCCTGGTCGCGGCGATCCTCGCGGCGCTGCCCGCGCCGCCCGCGCTGTCGCCGGCTCCGGCGCTTGCGCCGGGGGCGCCGGTTGCGCTCAGCGCGCTTGGCTTCGCCGACGCCGCCGAACGCGGTCGCCACGCCTTGCGCAGCCTGCGTTTCGCCTTGCCGCAGGACTGGACGCCGGTCGGATCGCAAAGCGCGACGCTGAACCTTCTCTACGGCTACGCCGCCAGCCTGCCGCAGGGCGCGCAGCTGCTGGTGCGCATGAACGATAAGGTCATCCAGACCCTGCCGCTCGATCGCGGCGCCGGCGGGCGGCGGCCGCCGCTGTCCATCGCCTTCAAGACGCGGGCGCTGCGGCCGGGGGTCAACACGCTCGCCTTCGAGACGTTCGTGCCCGGCGACCCCGCCGATCTGCCCTGCGGACGGCGCGAGGACCCGCTTCTGCAGATCCAGGCGGCCAGCACGCTCGACATTCCGGCCTCGCCGCGCTTTCTGGCGCCAGGCATGGCGGCGGCGATCGCGCGGCTCGATGGGGCGGATGTGGCGATGGCGCCGGGCGCGGACGAAGCGGCGCTTGCGGGCGGCGGTCTGGCGCCGCTGCTGGCGCTGCCGCCACGCGCCGACGGCGCGCCGATCCGCCTGCGGGTCGCGACGGCGGACCAGTTCGACGGCGCGTCTCTGGGCGCGTCTCTGGGCGCGTCTTCTGGCGCGGCGCTGGACGATCTGGCGCCCGACCGGGCGCAAGTCGTCGCGGCGCTGGCGCCGCCGCCCGCCGCCGCAGCCGCCCCGACCGATGCGGCTAAGTCCGGCGACGCGGCGCAGGCGCCGCCGCAACAGGCGTCGGTTTTCGCATCGGCGCGCCGAACTGCGGCGGGCCTCGCCAGTCTGCTGGAGCAAGCCGCTTTTCCGGGCGATCCGCCCCTCGCCGACTGGATGACGGGCCGCAGCGCGCGCGCCATGCTGCTCCAGCCGCGCCGCGACGCCCCCGACGCGCTCTGGCTCGTCGTCGCGCCGAACGCAGACATGAGCTTGGTCGCGCGCGCGATCGTCGAGGGTCGGCGCGCAGGCGCAGGGCCTGCGGGGCATGTGTCGCTGCTCGGCGACGATGGGGTCTGGCGCAGCTGGACGGCGCCGGACGCGGCGCCCGCGCTGGCGGAACCCCTCGGCTGGGCCAACGGCCGCGCCGTGCTGGGCGTCTATGCGTCCTGGGCGCCGGCGGTCTTCACGGCCGGCGGGGTCGGGATCGCCTGGCTCTCCGCCGTGATCGCCATGCTGTTCGTGATTCTCACCAGGCGAGAGGGCCGCACGTGAACCGACGCGATTTCCTCATCGGCGCGGGCGTCGCAGCCTGCGCGCGCCGCGCCGCCGCAGCCGGTCCCGCGCCGGGCGTCGGCGCGAGCCACCCGCTTCAGCGCGCGTGGCGGGCGTGGAAAGCCGCGCATCTTGCGCCGGAGGGCCGGGTCGTGGACGGCTATCAGGGCGGCGTCAGCCATTCGGAGGGGCAGGGCTACGGCATGACGCTCGCCGCCCTTTTCGGCGACGCCCCGGCGTTCGAGGCGATGCGGGTCTGGACCGAGACGAACCTTGCGGTGCGCGACGATCCGCTTCTGGCGTGGCGGTGGTCGCCCGATGCGGCGATCCCGACGCCCGACCGCAACAACGCCTCGGACGGCGATCTGTTCTACGCCTGGGCGCTGCTGCTGGCGGCGGAGCGCTTTGGCGTGGCCGAACACGCCGCGCGCGCCGCGACCCATGCGGCGGCGCTTGCCGCGCTGTGCCTGGCGGAGCGGCCCGACGCCAGCGGCCGCGTTCTGCTGCTGCCGGGGGTCGAGGGCTTTCGCACCAGCCAGGGGGTGATCGTGAACCCCTCCTATGCGATGCCCCGCGCCCTGCGCGAACTGGCGGACGCGGCGGGGATCGCGGCGCTTGCCGACTGCGCCGACGACGCCGCCTCGCTGCTCGACGAGATGACGGCGACAGGTCTGGCGCCCGACTGGGCGGAAGTGACCGCCGCAGGGTGGCGGCCCACGGCGGGGCGCTCCAGCGACAACGGCTATGAGGCGATGCGCGTGCCGCTGTTCCTGATCTGGTCGGGCGACGCCGGACGGCCCGCCGTGGCGCGGCAGGCGGAAGCCCAGACCCGCGCCGCCGCGTCGGAGGAGGGCGCCGCGGTCGTGTTCGCGCGGGAGAGCGGCATGGTCATGGAGCGGAGCCTCCATCCCGGCTACGCCGCGCTCGCCGGGCTGACGGTCTGCGCGCGCAGCAGGGCGGTCGGCGCGGCGATCCCGCCCTTCGACCCCGCCCAGCCGTATTTTCCCGCCACGTTGCACCTCATGGCGCTTGTCGCGCAAATCGAAAGGGCGCCGCGATGCTTTCCCCTCTGACCGCGCCGCGCCTGCGGCGGTTCGCCGTGGCGCGCGCGGCGCGCCGTCTTGCGACTGCGTCCCTTGTCGCGGCGCTTTTGGCCGCGCCTGCGGCGGAAAAGGTCGCAGCGCAGGCGGCGGCGCCTGTTGCGGGGCAGGGGGCGGCGCAGCTTGCGCCGGGCGAGGCCGATCTGCAGGCGTTGCTCTATTACCGGCGGCAGGGCGACGAGGCCGCCTCGGCCGCCGAGCTTCGCCGCCTGCGGCGTCAGTTTCCCGAATGGACGCCGCCCGAGAACCCCGACGCCCTCGCGCCCGCAGGCCCCGGCGCGGCGGTGGACGCCATCTTTCGCCGGATCGCCGAGGGCGACGCCGCTGGCGCGCGCAGCGGGCTTGCGCAGACGGCGGCGCGCTTCGCCGAATGGACGCCGCCGCCGGAGATGATCCGGCTGCTTGAGACGCTGGAGGCGCAGATCGCCTTCGACGCCGCCATCGCGGCGCGGGATCTTGGCGAAGCACGCACCCTGGCCGCCGACAACCCAGACTTGCGCCGCTGTGACCGCGTCAACAACGTCTGGCGTCTGGCCGATCTGCAGGCGAAGGCGGGCGAGCGGGCGGCGACGCTTGCCTCGCACCGCGGCGTGGTCACGGCCTGCGACGACTTCACCCTTGTCGCCGCGTCGCTCGAAAAGTCCGCCGCCTCGGCGACGGCGGGCGATCTCGAGGCGCTGTTCGCCCTGGCGGGACCGCGCTTTCCCGACCGGACGACCGAGCTGGCGGCGCTGCGGACGCGGCTGCTCGCCGGCATGGGAGCGCCGACGCGGACCGCGCCGGGCGCGGGCGCCGCCGCCGCAACCGACATCGCCGCCGACGCTGCGGCGCAGCCCGGGCGCGCCGCCACGGTCGCGCGCCGCGCCGACAAGCCGGCGCGCAAGGCGTCCGCCGGCGGATTGCGCCGCAGCGGCGACCCCCGCATCGCCAAGGCCCGCGCCGCCGCCGCGCGTGAGGACTGGGCGGCCTGCCTCGCCGCCTCGGTCGATCCGCGTTCGATGGATCTGCTGTATCAGCGCGGCTGGTGCGCCTATGGCCATGATCGCCCGCTTGAGGCGCTGGCCGCCTTTCGCGCCGCCGCAGCCGGAGGGCTGGACGCGGCGGCGACGCGCGACGCAGGCTTTGGCATGGCGCTGGCCTTTCTCGCCGAAGGCATGACCGACGCGGCGGCGGAGATCGCCGCAAGCGTCGATCTTGCGCCCGTGCAGCGGCGTCAGGTGGAGAGCGGCATCCTCGACCAGCGCGCGGTGCAGGCCTACGAGGCGGGATCATACCGCAGCGCGATCGCCTTTCTTGACGAACTCGAGCGGGTGCAAGGCGGCCTGCGCATGGATCTGTCGATGCTGCGCAGCTACGCCTACCTCAACCTTGGCGACCGCCGCGCGGCGCTGGCGCAGTTCTCGCGCCTTCATCAGACCATGGCGAGCGACCGCACCCGCGCCGCGATGCGCGCGGCGGCGCCGACCGGCGGCGACTGAGAAGCTGACCGCCCCGGGGTTATCGGCGACTGAGCCGCCGCCGAAAATCGGACAGTGACGGAAGCTGCGATCTGCCGCTCGCCGGTCTCCAG
>CAZRFB010000393.1:0-14686 GCA_964599185.1 uncultured Rhodobacterales bacterium
CGGTGGCACCAGCTCGGCCACCCCGATGGTCGCCGGCGCCGCTTTGCTGGTGCAGCAACACGCCATCGCGAGTGAGCTGACTCCGCTCAGCTCACGCGAGATGCGGGAGTTCCTGCAACGCACCGGCATTCCGCAGGGCGGAACAACGACCGGCAACATCGGCGCGTTCATCGATCTCGAAGCGGCGATCACCCAGATCGCCGATTCCGATCTTTCGATCGTCACCACCAGCAGCGGCACGATGATCACGACCACGATCACCAACCACGGGCCGCGCACCGCAGACGATATCACCGCTGGGATTGCCTACTACAACCCCAACGCGCACACACTGGTCGCAGATACCGTTCCGGCCACATGCTCGTTCTCAGCCCAGGTACCAATTCCGGCCGGCGCACAGTGCCCGGGCCAATGCCCCTCGGTGCTCGAATGTGATTTCACCGATCTGGCGGCGGGCGAATCGAAGATCATCCGTTTCGACGTCACCGGCTCAAGCCAGACACAACAGTTCCATATCGAGTCGAACGTATCACTGGAGACGAACAGCGAATTGCAGGACCCAGACATCGACGACAATATCGAGGACGTCAACGTGTGGGTAAGTTCGCCCACTTCCTGAACCAGAGCGTGAGACGCAAAAGGGTGCCGTGGACCTCTCCTCGGCACCCTTCTCTATGACAATCAAAACGATGTTCGGCACACAGACCAACCCAAGGCCGCGGCCAGCGGCGCACCAAGGGCGGTGGCAAGGACATAAACCAGTGCAGGCCCGGGCATGTTGGCGGTCAAAAGCGCCAGCGTCTCGATGCTGAAGGCCGAGAAGGTGGTGAAGCCACCGCAGAAGCCGGTCATGACCAGCAGTCGGCGTTCCAGCGAGACCGGTGTCGTTCCGCCCGGCCCCACGCGGGCCCAGAACGCTCCGATCAGCGCCGAGCCGAGCAGGTTGACCAGCAGCGTCGGCCAGGGCCAGGCACTCGCGCCGGCGCCGAGCCAAGCCAGCGACAGGACGGTGCGGAGCAAGCCGCCCAGCGCCGCCCCGGCCGCGACGGCGAGATAGGCCGACATCGACGGCGCTGGGCCGCTCAAGCGCCGCTTCCCAGCATCCAGCCCAACATCGCTAACAGCGGCACGCCGAGCGACGACAGGGCGACATAGACGATCGCGGCCAACCGACGGCCGCGCTGCATCAGCAGCAGGCATTCCAGACTGAACGAGGACACTGTGGTGTAGCCGCCGAGCACGCCGAGCAGTCCGAATGCCATCCAGCCTGCGCCCGGAGCGAGCGCCAGCAACAGGCCGGCGAAGAATCCGCCGCTCAGGTTGACCAGCAGCGTCGCCCAGGGAAAGGCGTCACCGATCCGCGCGACCAGCCGCCGCGAAATCTCGAAGCGGAGCAAGGCGCCGAGTACCGTCCCCAGCGTCGCCAGCAGGAGGCTGACGGGACCGAGCGAGACAGCCGTCACCGTACCTGGGTCACAGTATCTGGAAGCGCAGCTCCGGCAGACCGTCGATGCGACCCTCGACGCGATCGCCGCGCTCCAGCGCATCGACCCCGGCCGGCGTGCCGGTGAAGATCACATCGCCGGGGTGCAGCGTGACTTCACGCGAAAGCTGCGCGATCAGCTCGGGCACCGGCCAGATCATCTCGCCCAGGATGGCCTGCTGGCGCCGCACGCCGTTGACGCTCAGTTCGATCCGCATGCCGGGCTCGGGCGCCCAATCCGTTGCCGAAACAATCGTGCCGATCGGCGCCGACTGGTCGAAACCCTTGGCCATCGTCCAGGGCTTGCCTTCGGCCTTGGCCCGGGCCTGGACGTCGCGCCGGGTCAGGTCGCAGCCGACGGCATAGCCGAACACGCAGACTTGCGCCTGCGCCGGCGAAAGGTCGCGGCCGCCTTCGCGCAGAAACACCACCAGTTCGATTTCGTGGTGCAGCTCCCGGGTTTCGCTCGGGTAGTCGACGGTCTCCTGCTGGACCAGCGCCGTGGCCGGCTTGGTGAAGAACAGCGGCGTCTCGCGTGTCGGGTCGGCACCCATCTCGCGCGCATGCTCGGCATAGTTGCGGCCGATGCACCAGACGTGACGGGCCGGGAACGCACTTTCATCGACCAGACGAAGCGCCGGCGGCGTCCAGGTGATGACCGGGCTCAATGCGCTCACGCCAGCGCCCGGATGCCGACCGCCTCGCGCAGCCGTTGGATGAACGGCGTGGCAACCTCGCGGGCACGCTCGGCGCCGAGCTTCAGTTCGCGCTCGATCTTCTGCGGGTCGCTGATCAAGGCTTCATAGCGCTCGCGCGGTCCGGCCAGCTCGGCGTTGACCAACTCGAACAGCTGCTGCTTGACCTCGCCCCAGGCAATACCGTCGGAGAAGGCCTGGCGCATCTCGACCCGCTGGCGCTCATTGGCAAACGCAGCGTAGATGGCGTAGACGCTGGCGCTATCGGGGTCCTTGGGCTCGCCGGGCTCCTGCGAGTTGGTGACGATCTTCATGATCGCCTTGCGCAGCTTCTTTTCCGGCAGCCACAGCGGGATGGTGTTGTCGTAGCTCTTCGACATCTTGCGCCCGTCGGTGCCCGGCAGCGTTGCGACGAAGTCGTCGACCCGGGCTTCGGGCAGCACGAAATGCTCGCCGTAGCGATGATTGAACCGGGCCGCGATATCGCGCGCCATTTCCAGGTGCTGGATCTGGTCGCGGCCGACCGGCACGTCGTGGGCGTTGAACATCAGGATGTCGGCGGCCATCAGCACCGGGTAGCAGAACAGGCCCATGTTGATACCGTAATCCGGGTCTTCGCCGGCAGCTTCATTGTCGGCCACCTGAGCCTTGTAGGCATGCGAGCGATTCATCAGACCCTTGGCGGTGGCGCAGGTCAGCAGCCAAGTCAGCTCCGGAATTTCGGGGATGTCGGACTGGCGGTAGAAGATGCTAGTCGAGGTATCCAGACCCAGCGCCAGCCATGTGGCGGCGATCTCCAGGGTCGAGCGCTGCACCCGCTCCGGCTCGAAGCACTTGACCAGCGCGTGGTAGTCGGCGAGGAAGTAGAACGACTGGCCGCCGGCGTCCGTCCGCGACGCCTCGATCGCCGGTTTGATTGCGCCGACATAATTTCCCAGGTGCGGCGTGCCGGTGGTGGTGATTCCGGTCAGGACTCGGCGGACTTCAGTCATGGCAAGACAACGGTAGGAACGAACCGCGTATTTTACGCGTCGGCATCGCTCGCGACAGCCGTTCAAGGTCGCGCAAGGGCCCTCCGGCTCAATCGGCCGGCATCACCCGTACCGGCTTCATCTGCGCATCGACGGCCACCATCACCAGCTCGCCCTGGATCGCCAGTTCCTGGCCCCCCGACAGCGGGTCCTCACGCAGGATTTTGACCGTGACCGTGACGCTGGTGTTGCCGGCACGAGTGACCTCGCCGATCAACTCGACAATGGAGCCCTTCGGGATCGGCACCTTGAAGTCGACCCGATCCATCGAAACAGTGACGACCTGGCGGCGCGCAAAGCGGGTTGCTGTCAGGAAGGCAACCTCGTCCATCCACTTCATCGCCGTGCCACCGTACAGGGTGCTGATCGGGTTGGTGTCCTGTGGAAACACCAGCTTGGTGATGCGGGTGCGTGAATGCTCGATGCGCTCGGCAACGGTCATGACAATCGTCTCTGTAAACCGCTTTCGAGTGTAGCCGGTCAGTCGCGCAGGAAGTTCAGCAGGTGAGCCGAAGCGGCCAGTGTGTGCAGCAGCAGCAACGCGCCGAAGAAGTTCGCGCACAGCGCATGCCACTCGCGCCAGGCCAGTGCCGCGCGCGAACCTTCGACCAGCAACCAGCCCAGCCCGGTCAGTGCCGTGGCCAGCAGCGCGAGCAGCAGCAGGCCCTGAAGGGCCGAGAACAGACCGGCGCCGCCGGCACCCGGCAAGTGTCCGCGCAGCAGGCCGGCCAGGTCACGGCCGGGACCTGCGAAATTGCCGGCCAGCCATGGAAAATGCTCACGCCAGCGGCCCTGCACCAGACTGCAGCTGAAGAACAGCAAAGCCAGTGGCAGCAGCAGCAGACCGAAAAGCATGTGGTTCCAGTTCCAGAAGCCCGGGTCGCTCGGGATGACGCGACGAAGAGCCAACCAGGGGCTGGAGGCCAGCAACCAGATTGAAAGCAGCGCAATTGGCAGGTGCAAGCGCTCGGCAGTGCGCTCCATCCAGCCGGTCGCGGCCGTGTTCATCTCGCTCGAACTTCGGGCGGCCGCGAACCCAGCTCGGCGATCTGCCCGGCAAAGCGATCGACCGCGTCCCAGTCGGTGAATTCGACGCAGGTGTCCGCCGCGGTCGGCCCCTTGGTCAGCCACATGATGAAGCGAATGATGTTGCGGTCGGAAAAGCTGTAACGACGGTAGTCGAGATTGCCGGCGAATACACCGAGCAGCGCCGGCCGCCATGCTGACTTGTCAACGAAGGCACGCATGTAGGGATTGGTCTCGGGGCTGTTCTTGTGCGGCTTGCGGGCCACCAGGTTGACCGAGAAGAACGCACTGGGCCGGGCATTCAGGAGCTCGAGATGCTTCTGGATAAATGCATGCACCGGCGGCTTGTGCTTGCCGTTGCGGATGCTGGCACCGATCACGATCCGATCGAAATCGGCCGGATCGATGTCTTCGGCATCCAGCGCCGAGATCACGGCATCGTCGCCGCGCTCGTTCAGACGGTCGCGCAGCCGCTCGGCGATCCTGCGGGTGTGACCGTAGCCGCTCCAGTAAACAATCAGGGTTCGAGCCATTTCCAGCTTCCAGCATCAGGTGCCGAAAGTATAGATGGCCGGAGTCGACCCGGATTTGATGCCGATCAGGCGACCCGGTGACCGGATCGCCTGATCATCCGTGACTTCAGACCGAACTCAGGCCGCGCGACGGGTCGTGCCTTCGCTGCTGCGACGCCGACTGCGTCGGCGATTGCCGGAATCGGCCGCGGCGCCACCACGACCCGCATTCGCCCGACCTGCACCACCGCGGCCGGCGGCTGCCCGGCCAGCGCCCTGGCCCTGGCCACGGCCACGACCCCCGCCATTGCCACCGCCACCGCCACCACGTCGACCCGCCGGGCTGGTCTTGTTCGACAGCGGCTCGGTCGGTTCGTAACCGCTTACCACTTCGGTCGGAATGGGTGCCTTCACCAGACGGCGAATGGCCTCGAACTGGCCATGCTCGGAGCCAGCGACCAGCGATACCGCGACACCGTCGCGGCCGGCCCTGCCGGTGCGGCCGATCCGATGAACGTAGTCTTCCGGCACGTTGGGTACCTCGAAGTTGACCACATGCGGCAACTGGTCGATGTCCAGACCTCTGGCGGCGATATCAGTCGCCACCAGCACCCGGACGCGGTTCGACTTGAAGTCGGCCAGCGCCTTGGTGCGTGCGCCCTGACTCTTGTTCCCGTGAATCGCAGCGGCGCTGAGACCGTCGCTTTCAAGCTGACGTGCCAGCCGGTTGGCTCCGTGCTTGGTACGGGTGAATACCAGCACCTGGTGCCAGTCCTTCGAGCCGATCATCCACGACAGCAGTTCGCGCTTGCGCGATTGGTCGACCTGCACCGCCTTCTGCGCAATTGCCTCGACCGTACTGTTCGGCGGTGTCGCCTCGATCCGCACCGGGGCTTTCAGGAACTGCTCGGCCAGACCGGTGATTTCTTTCGAGAAGGTCGCCGAGAACAGCAACGTCTGGCGCTTGGCCGGCAAGCGCTTGACGATGCGGTCGATCGCCGGGCGAAAGCCCATGTCGAGCATCCGGTCGGCTTCGTCGAGCACCAGCACCTGCACATCGCGCAGATCGACCGTGCCGCGATCGAGATGATCGATCAGGCGGCCCGGTGTGGCAATCAGTACATCGATGCCACGCTTGAGCTTGGTGATCTGCGGGTTGATGTTGACACCACCGAAGATCTCCGCCGTACGGATGTCCAGATGGCGGCCATATTCGCGCACGTTTGCATGCACCTGGGCGGCCAGCTCGCGGGTCGGCGTCAGGATCAGCGCACGCGGTCCGCGGCCGCGGCTACCGTCTGCCAGTCGCTGCAGCAGCGGCAGGGTAAAGGCGGCGGTCTTGCCGGTGCCGGTGCGGGCACTGCCCATCACGTCGTGACCATTGAGCACGACCGGAATGGCCTGCAGCTGGATCGGGGTCGGGCTTTCATAGCCCTGCTCACGCACGGCGCGCAGCAGTTCGGCACGAAGGCCGAGAGATTCAAAACTCATCTGATTTCCTTGTAAGCCAAGGCAAAGCGAACACGTCGAGATTTCGACATGCAGAAACAATTCGGGGAAAGGCCTTGGCAAACATGCAATCCGCGAGAGGGCACCGGAAGATCCGAACTGTTCGTTCAGCCCGACGCAGCGCGGATACTACCACGGATTGATGGATACGCCCACAAAAACGGCACCGGGTACACGCCCGACGCCGTTCCGGCGCTGGCTGAACCGCGATCAGATCACCGGATCAGGCGGCCTGAAGCCCGATCGCGCGATCGGTGTCGAGTACCACGGCGACAGCATGGATCACGGCGGCAATGCGCACCGCGTCCTGGATTGCCTTGGCCGACACACCCGCCCTGGCCAATACCTTCTCGTGGCTGTCGATACACATGCCGCAGCCGTTTATGGCCGAAACGGCCAGACTGAGCAGTTCGAAATCGCCCTTGTCGATGCCGGGATTGCCGATTACGGTCATGCGCAGGCGCGCCGGCAGCTTGCCATATTCTTCGTTGCTGGCCAGGTGCAGGAAACGGTAGTAGATGTTGTTCATGCCCATGATCGCAGCCGCCGCCCTGGCCGCCTTGATGTATTCGGGCGAAACCGCTTCGCTGGCAGCGGCTTCGACCGCCTCGATCAGGGTCGAGTTGCGACTCGCGATGGCGCAGGACAGCGCCGTGCCCCAGACCTGTTCACCGGTCAGATTCTCATGCTGGGAGACATCGAGCACGTTGCCAAGATTGATCTTCAGGTCCTTCGCATACTCGGGAAGGCTCTGCTTGAGGGTTTCGAGATTCATGAAATTCTCCTTTGGAAGCCGCTGCCGCGCCGGGTGCGCGGGCTCACTTCTGGGGTACCGAATCAGAATCGGCCGCACGCGGCGGCCGATTTTCTGACGGACATTACACCGCGGATTCAGGCTACTTTCAGCACCTCGTCACCCGGGTTCCAGTTGCACGGGCACAGTTCGTCGGTCTGCAGCGCGTCGAGAATGCGCAGCACTTCCTTGGGGTTGCGCCCGACGCTCATGTCGGTCACCGATACGTGGCGGATGATGCCCTCCGGGTCAACCAGGAAAGTCGCGCGGTTGGCCACGCCTTCCTCGGCGTGCAGAATGCCCAGCGCGCCGGAAAGCTCGCGCTTGATATCGGCCAGCAGCGGGATCTGCAACTCCTTCAGGTCTTCGTGATGCTGGCGCCATGCCAGGTGCACGAACTCGCTGTCGGTGCTGCCACCGATGACCTGGCAGTCGCGATCGGCGAATTCGCCAGACAGGTCGCTGAACGCCTTGATCTCGGTCGGACAGACGAAAGTGAAATCCTTCGGATAGAAGAACACCAGCAGCCACTTGCCGCTATAGCTGGAATTGTCGATTTCGGTAAAGGCCGAGTTGATGTCGGTACCGACTGTGGCCTTGAGCTTGAAGTTAGGGAACTTGTCACCAATGGTCAACATATCTTTGATTCTCCTGAGTTTTTTTGATTATTCAAATGTGCGGATCGGAAAATGATTACGGCAGGAATTGCCGCGACAACACTAGGATAAAGCCAAACTTCGATAAAGCAAATTGATAGTTCTAATGTTTTCAATAGGCATCGCCTAACGATGTTCTGGCGTTACGGCGAATCCGCTTGAGCAGCACTCGATTCGGCCCCATTTCAAGAGCTTGACTCGAAGGACGCCAGCCATGCAACAGTTTCACGGCACCACTATTGTCTCCGTACGCCGCGAAAATCAGGTCGTCATCGGCGGCGATGGCCAGGTCACGCTGGGTAATACGATCATGAAAGCCAACGCGCGCAAGGTACGCCGGCTTTACAAGAATCAGGTAATCGCCGGCTTTGCCGGGGCCACGGCCGACGCCTTCACCCTGTTCGAACGTTTCGAGGCCAAGCTGGAGCAGCATTCCGGTCACCTCACGCGCGCCGCGGTGGAGCTGGCCAAGGACTGGCGCACTGACAAGTATCTGCAAAAGCTGGAGGCGATGCTGATCGTCACCGACGGCGCCGAGCTGCTGGTCATCACCGGCGCGGGCGACGTGCTGGCGCCGGACGGGGGCATCGCGGCGATCGGCTCGGGCGGCAATTATGCGCTGGCGGCGGCGCGGGCGCTCTATGACAGCGACCTGGACGCCGAAGCGATCGCGCGCAAGGCGATGGCGATCGCGGCGGAGATCTGCGTCTATACCAACGGAAACCTGACGGTCGAAAGCCTCGGCGGCTGATCTTTTTCGAACGGAAACACTATGACCGACCTTACCCCGCGCGAGATCGTTTCTGAGCTCGACCGCTTCATCATCGGCCAGCCCGACGCCAAGCGCGCCGTGGCCGTGGCCTTGCGCAACCGCTGGCGCAGGCGGCGCCTGCCCGACGACATCCGCGATGAGGTGTATCCCAAGAACATCCTGATGATCGGCCCCACCGGCGTCGGCAAGACCGAGATCAGCCGCAGGCTGGCCAAACTCGCCAACGCGCCGTTCCTCAAGGTCGAGGCGACCAAGTTCACCGAGGTCGGCTATGTCGGCCGCGACGTGGACCAGATCGTGCGCGACCTGGTCGAGACCGCCATCGCCATGCAGCGCGCCGCGCAGCGCGAGGCGGTGAAGGCGCAGGCGCACAAGGCGGCGGAGGAGCGGGTGCTCACCGCCCTCGTCGGCCCCGGCGCCTCTGACGCCACCCGCGCCAGCTTTCGCGCCCGCTTGCGCGACGGCTCGCTCGACGACAAGGAGATCGAGGTCGAGATCGCCGACAGCGCCAACCCGCTGGGGATGCTCGATTTGCCCGGCGCCCAGAGCGGCGCGGGCATGGTCAACCTCGGCGACATCTTCGGCAAGGCGTTCTCGGGCCGCACCAAGCGGCGCAAGATGCGGGTCGCCGACAGCTATACGGTGCTGATCGCGGAGGAGGCCGACAAGCTGATCGACCAGGAGGCGATCACCCGCGACGCGGTGGCGGCGGTGGAGGCCGACGGCATCGTGTTCCTCGACGAGATCGACAAGGTCTGCGCCCGCGAAGGCGCGCGCGGCGCTGACGTGTCGCGCGAGGGCGTGCAGCGCGACCTCTTGCCGCTGATCGAGGGCACCACGGTCGCCACCAAGCACGGCCCGGTCAAAACCGATCACATCCTGTTCATCGCCTCGGGCGCGTTCCACGTGTCCAAACCGTCCGACCTGCTGCCCGAGCTTCAGGGCCGCCTGCCGATCCGGGTGGAGTTGAAGGCGCTGACCGAAGCCGATTTCATCGCGATCCTCAGCGAGCCGGACAACGCGCTGACCAAGCAGTATGCCGCGCTGATGGCGACCGAGAACATCGCGGTCACGTTCTCTCAGGACGGCGTCAAGGCGCTCGCCGAGATCGCGGCGGCGGTCAACCGCTCGGTCGAGAACATTGGCGCAAGGCGGCTGCATACCGTGCTGGAGCGGGTGTTCGAGGACCTGTCCTTCACGGCGCCAGACAAGCCCGGCGCGGAAGTGACGATCGACCGCGCCTACGTCGAGAGCCGCGTCGCCGCGCTGGCGCAGTCGGCGGACATGTCGCGCTATGTGTTGTAGAGGGACGGGTGGCTTCGCAGCTCGCCACCGGCAAGCCCAAAGCTTTTCTGCGTAGTCATGCCGTGGTCAAGCCACGGGCACGACCACTCTGGGAGGAGGTTCTTTACCTCCCCCTCCCCCTACCCCAGGTCATCCAGCGTCGCCCCCAGCGCATCCGCCAGCGCGCGCAGGGTGGCCACTGAGCCGGTCTTGCGCCCCGCCTCGATGTCGGCGATCTGGACGCGGTTGACGCCGCTGCGTTCCGCGAGGGCCGTCTGTGTCAGACCCCGCCAGTCGCGCCAGACACGCAAAGCCGCCTCGCCCGCTACAATGCGGCGCATGTGCGCGTGGGGCAGGCCCTCGGCGCGCTCGGCCATGGCGCGGTCGAAAGCGGCGACGTCGGCAAGCATCCCGGCGGCCTCGCGCAGCCGGTCATACTCGGCGCGGGGGATGGTCACGGTCTGCATGGCGGTCTCCTTCAATAGATCGACCCGCGCGGGCCGACGTCGAGAATGTCCAGCACGTCGCCGTCAAGCATGATTACCCGCCAGTCGCCGACTCTCAGGCGCAGGCCGGGGCGCCCCTGCAGCGCCTTGACGTTGTTCACCTGCGCTTCGGGATCGGCGGCGTAGGCCTCGATCTTCGCCATGATCCGCTGCGCCTCCGTGCGCGGCATCCGGGTCAGGGCCTTGCGTGCCGCGCGCTGGTAGGCAATCGGCTTCATGCGCAAGCTATGTAGCCCGTGGCTACATAGCTGTCAAGCGCCATACAGGCGCTGCTTTGGCTTTCACCCCTCCGGCAGCGCCAGCACCGTGGTCGCCTTGATCTCCTCCATCGACAAGAGCGAGGTGACGTTGAAGATGCTCACCTGCGCGATCAGGCGGCGGTAGAAGGCGTCGTAGGCGCGCGCGTCGGGCACGCGCACCTGCAGGATATAGTCGATCTCGCCGGCCAGCCGGTGCGCCGACACGATCTCGGGCATCGCCTGCACGGCGGTCACGAACCGCTCCAGCCACCCCGGCTCATGCTGCGCAGTGCGCACCAGCACGAAGAAACACGCGTGCAGCCCCACCGCCTCGGGGTCGAGAATCGCGACCTCGCGCGCGATCACCCCCGACTCGCGCAGCTTGCGGATGCGGTTCCACACCGGCGTCCTTGAGGCGCCCAGCCGCGTCGCCAGATCGTCGAGCGAGAGCGTCGCGTCCTGTTGCAGCGCCGCAAGGATGTTCCGGTCGAGCGCGTCGAACGCGGCGGGTTTTCGCGCCGTCATGGGAACCTCCGGGATGATGATCTCTGTATCGCCAGACGGGGGGACAGTATTCCTTATTTCTCCGGCATTCTATCTCTGTTAGGGAAAATATCCTAGATAGAGCGCAACGGAAATCTTCGAGGATCGCGCCATGGCCAACGCCCCCCGCTCCACCGCGCCCGCGCCCGGCGCCGCGCCTTCGGTGGCGCTGGTCGGCGCCGGGCCGGGCGACCCCGGCTTGCTGACGCTGAAGGCCCACGCCCTGCTCGCCACGGCGGACGTGGTGATCCATGACCGGCTTGTGGGCGCGGGCGTTCTGGCGCTGGCGCGGACCGGGGCGGTGCGGATCGAGGTTGGCAAGCTGCCCGGCGGGCCGTCGTGGCGGCAGGCCGACATCAACGCGCTGATCGTGGCGCACGCCCTGAGCGGCGCGCGGGTGGTGCGGCTGAAGTCGGGCGATCCGGGCGTGTTCGGGCGGCTGGACGAGGAGATGGACGCGCTCGACGCGGCGGCGATCGCCTTCGAGATCGTCCCCGGCGTCACCGCCGCCGCCGCCGCCGCCGCGTCGATCAAGGTCTCGCTGACGCGGCGCGGGCGCAACAAGGCGCTGCGCATCCTCACTGGGCAGGACGTGGACGGCTTCGCCGAGCATGACTGGCGCGGGCTGGCGGCGCCGGACGCGGTGGCGGCGCTCTACATGGGGCTGAAGGCGGCGCGCTTCGTGCAGGGCCGCCTGATGCTGCACGGCGCCGACCCCGCGACGCCCGTCACCGCCGTCGAAAACGCCTCGCGCGCCGATGAGAAGGTGGTCGGCGCCCGGCTCGACCGGCTGCCCGAGGCGCTGGCGGTCGCAGGGGTGCGCGGCCCGGCGATCCTGTTCATCGGCCTCAGGCCCCGCGGCGCGCTGGCGGCGCTGGACGACGCCGCCCCCTCCACCCTGTCGCTGGCGCTGACGTCGGGGTCCTGGGCGTGAGCGCCCTGAAGCAGGGACGGGCGCAGATCGTCAGCGCCAACGACCTGCTGATCGGCGACGTGGTGTATTTCACCGCCGCCGGGGGCTGGACGCGCGCCCTGCGCGAGGCGGCGCTGGCGCGCGACGCGGGCGAGGCCGGGGCGCTGCTGGCGCGCGCGGCGCTGCAGCAGGGGCGCGTGGTCGATCCCTATCTGGCCGATGTGGCGCTGGACGGCGGCGCGCCGCGCCCGACCCATTTTCGCGAGGTTTTCCGCGCGCATGGCCCCACCACACGGCCCGATCTTGGCCGTCAGGCGGAGAAGTAGGATGTATCGCTACGACGAGTTCGACCACGCGTACGTCAACCAGCGCGTCGCGCAGTTCAGCGACCAGATCGCGCGCCGCATCGACGGGCGGCTGAGCGAGGATGAGTTCAAGCCGCTGCGGCTGCAGAACGGGCTCTATCTGCAGCTGCACGCCTACATGCTGCGCATCGCCATCCCTTACGGCACGCTGTCGGGGCGGCAGATGGCGGCGCTGGCCGACATCGCCGAGCGCTGGGACAAGGGCTATGGCCACTTCACCACCCGCCAGAACATCCAGTTCAACTGGACCAAGCTCAGCGACGTGCCCGCGATCCTGGCGCATCTGGCCTCGGTCGAGATGCACGCGATCCAGACCTCGGGCAACTGCATCCGCAACGTGACCGCCGACCATTTCGCCGGCGCCGCCGCCGACGAGATCGAGGACCCGCGCCCCACGGCGGAGCTGATCCGGCAATGGTCCACCGCGCACCCCGAGTTCGCGTTCCTGCCGCGCAAGTTCAAGGTGGCGGTCACCGGCGCGCCCAACGACCGCGCCGTGACCAAGGCGCATGACATCGGCCTGCGGATGCTGCGCGACGCGCAGGGCGCGCCCGGCTATGAGGTGATCGTGGGCGGCGGCATGGGCCGCACGCCGATGATCGGCAAGGTGATCCGCCCGTTCCTGCCCAAGGCGCATCTGCTGCCGTATCTGGAGGCGATCCTGCGGGTCTATAACCTGCACGGGCGGCGCGACAACAAATACAAGGCGCGCGTCAAGATTCTGGTCCACGAGACCGGACTGGAGGCGCTGCGCGCGCAGGTCGAGGCCGAGTTCGACCGCCAGATGGCGGCGACCGGCGGCCCCGCCGTGCAGCCCGACCCGGCGGAAGTGGCGCGGATCGAGGCCTATTTCGCAGCCCCTGCGCTGGCGCCGCGCGCGCCCGTCTCCGACGCCGTCGAGACGGCGCGCACCTTCGACCCGCGTTTCGCGGCGTGGCTGGAGACCAACACCCATCCCCACCGCGCCCCCGGCTACGCCATCGCCACGGTGTCGCTGAAGGCGATCGGGGCGGCGCCGGGCGACGCCTCGGCGGCGCAGATGCGCGCGCTGGCGGCGCTGGCGCGGCGCTACAGCGGCGACGAGCTGCGCATCAGCCATGAGCAGAACGTCATCCTGCCCAACGTGGCGCTCGACGATCTGCCGCCGCTGCACGCTGCGCTGCAGCGCGAAGGACTGGCCACCGCCAACGCCGGGCTGATCTCCGATATCATCGCCTGCCCGGGGCTGGACTATTGCGCGCTGGCCACCGCCCGCTCGATCCCCATCGCGCAGGACATTGCGCGCCGCTTCGCCGACCCGGTGCGCGCCCGCGCCATCGGCGAGTTCAAGATCAAGATCTCCGGCTGCATCAACGCCTGCGGCCACCACCACGTCGGCCATGTCGGCATCCTGGGGCTGGAGAAGGCGGGGATCGAGAACTACCAGATCACGCTGGGCGGCGACGCCACCGAGACCTGCGCGATCGGTGAGCGCGCGGGCCCCGGCGTCGCCGCCGAGGAGGTCGGACCCGCGATCGAGCGGCTGGTGGACGCCTATCTCGCCCTGCGCGCAGCGGACACTGAAGCCTTCATCGAGACCTACCGCCGGCTGGGCGCCGCGCCGTTCAAGGCCGCGCTCTATGCAACCCAGAAGAAAGCCGCCTGAGCATGACCCAGAACCTCGCCCTTGTCGCGGAAGCGCTGAACGCCAGCGCCCGCGACGCCGACATCGCCGCCCGCATCAACGCCGCCCGCGCCCGCATCGAGGGCCGCATGGTGTTCACCACCAGCTTCGGGCTTGAGGACCAGATGGTGACCCACGCCATCGCGCGCTCCGGCGCCGACATCGAGATCGTGACGCTCGACACCGGTCGGCTGTTTCCCGAGACCTATGACGTGTGGGCCGCGACGGAAAAACGCTACGGCCTGCGCATCGCCGCGTTCCACCCCAAGGCCGAGGCGGTGGAGGCGCTGGTCGCGCGGCAGGGGATCAACGGCTTCTACGACGGGCTGGAGGCGCGCAAATCCTGCTGCGCCGTGCGCAAGGTCGAGCCGCTGGGCCGCGCGCTGGCGGGCGCTGGCGCCTGGGTGACCGGCCTGCGCGCGGGCCAGTCCGCCGCGCGGCAGGCGACGCCGTTCGCCGAGGCGGACGCCGCGCGCGGGCTGATCAAGCTCAACCCGATCCATGACTGGGACGCGGCGACGCTGAACGACCATGTGCGCGCGCTGGAGATCCCCTACAACGCCCTGCACGACCGGGGCTTTCCCTCGATCGGCTGCCAGCCCTGCACCCGCGCCGTGCGCGTCGGCGAGCATGAGCGCGCCGGGCGCTGGTGGTGGGAGCAGTCCGACCAGGAATGCGGCCTGCACGTCGCGAAAC
>CAZRFB010000394.1:0-5430 GCA_964599185.1 uncultured Rhodobacterales bacterium
GATCTCGGGCCGGCGGGCCAGCAGGCGGGCCACCACGCGGTCGAGTTCCTCATTGGCGTCGGCCAGCCCGGCGAGGTCGTGATCGTCGATGATCGCGGTGGCGAATCGCGGCTCGGCGAAGATCATCACGCCCGCCGCCGACTGGATCAGGTGCGCGCAGGTGCGGCTGCCCACCACAAGGAAGAACGCGTCCTGGATCTTGCGGTGCAGCCAGACGATGCCGGTCAGCCCGCAGAACACCTCGCGCTGGCCGCGCTCACGCAGGATCGGGCGTTCCGCACAGCCGGGGGTGGTCAGGTCGAGCGGGCTCATTGCGCATACTCCGCCCAGCGGCGCGCTTCGTCCGGCGCGCTTTCGGGTGCGCTGGCGGGCGCGCCCTGAAGCCGGGCCTGCCGCAGCTTCCACAGAAACTGCGCGGCGTTGAGCACATAGAAAACGTAGGCCGTCAGCGCGACCGCCAGCTGGCTCTCCGGCGCGCCCCAGCCGGACAGCAGCATCGCCATGTAGAGCGTGTGCAGGGCGATCACCGCCATGCTCACCACGTCCTCCCAGAAGAACGCGGGCGCGAACAGCCACTTGCCGAAAACCACCTTCTCCCAGACCGAGCCGGTGACCATGATCGTGTAGAGCACGAAGGTCTTGACCACCACCGAGGCGGTCGCCGCCCACAGCCCCTCGCCGGTGGCGAGATAGCGCAGCACCAGCGCCAGGCTGACGAGGAAAACCAGAAACTGCAGCGGCGCCAGCACGCCCTGCACCAGCGTCCACACCGTTGCGTCGCGGCGCGCGCGCTCGTCCGCCGAATACAGCGGCGCGGGGCGGGGTCGGGACGGCGCAGGGGTCATCGATTCCTCCGGCTGATCTTCTTATCGTTGATGGATGCTACCGGCGTTGGCGGGCGAGTGTCAATCAAACATGACGCTTGCTGCGTCCAAGTTGGGGACAAACCAGTGGCATCCTGCGCGCGCGGCGGCAGGAACTGCGCCAGAGTGTCGCGGATTCGGGCCGAAAGGCGCATAAATGCGCCGTTTTCATCGGTTGTGCGCCGGGATTGGACCTTGGTATCATTGCACTGGCGAGGGGGGTTTCCCGCGCCGGTCTGTAAATCCCGGTTGACAGCCGCCCCCGTCGCGCCTCACGCTGATGCATCGGGTGCGCGGTTGGGTCCGCGCAACGCGGCGCGTCGCTGACAAGCTGCGCCGATCGGGAGGACGCGGACCATGGACGGCATGAACTTCGCGCCGACCGCACCGTTGCGGTTGGCGGGCGCGCGGATGGCCGGGTTCAATCCGGCGGCGAAACTGGCGAACCTGGTCGAGAGTGAAGTGATCCCCCGATTATTGCTTTCCCGTCGCGCGAACCCCGCCGACCGGCGCCCGAGCGCGGCGCATGTCGAGACGCTGGCGCGGCTGGCGCTGTCGCGCGACCCCGGCGCGGCGGCGGCGCAGGTGATGTCGCTGCGCGAGACCGGGATGCCGGTGGAGGTGCTGCTCAACGATCTGATCACCCCGGCGGCGCGCCGCATCGGCGTGTTCTGGACGATCGATTCGGTCGATTTCGTCGAAGTTGCGCTGGCGGCGGGGCGGCTTGTCGCCGTGGTCCGCGCACTGGGCGCGCATGGCGAGGCGTTTGCGCGCGAGGCGATGATCGCGGCGGGCGCACCCTGCGCACTGATGGCGACCGTGGGCGCGGAGCGGCACGGCCTGGGCGCGCTGACGGCGGCGCAGACGCTGCGCTGCGGCGGCTGGCGGGTGCGCGAGGCGCCCGGCGTCTCGGCCAACGCGCTGGTGGCGCTGGCGTCGCGGGCGAAATTCGACGTGATCGGCCTGTCGCTGGGCGGCGACCGCAACCTCGACGAGATCGCGCGGCTGATCGCGCGGCTGCGCCGGGTGTCGCGCAACCGCCGCGCCGCGATCGCGCTCGGCGGCCCCGCCTGTCTCGCCGACCCGATGCTCGGCGCGCGGCTGGGCGCCGATTTCACCGCGACCAGCGGCCGCGAAGCGCTCACCCGCGCGCAGGCGCACTTGAATAGCGTGATCGAAAGCGTGAAATAGAGGTCTGAGAGCGCGCGGTTTTTTGCGTGCGCAGACATGATGAGGCGCACCGCTCGATGCAGAGGCCAGTCGCCATCGACCCGATCAGCCCGTTTCGGGAAGCGGACGGCACGCTGGGCGCGCTGTCGGCGGACATGGCGAACATGGCCATCGTCGCGGCGAGCGATATCGCGCTGGTGCTCGACGCCGACGGCGTGATCCTCGACGTGGCGCATAACGGGCTTGAGCTGGCGCGCGAGGGCTGCGAGGCCTGGATCGGGCGCAAGTGGGTCGAGACGGTCGCCTCGGAGAGCCGCATCAAGGTCGCGGAACTGCTGGCCGCTTCGCCGGTCGATGGGGTGCCGCCGGGCCGCCAGGTCAACCATCTGTCGCCGCGCGGCTCTGATCTGCCGGTGCGCTACACCATCGTGCCGCTGGCGCAGGGGCGCAGGCTGGCGGTGGGGCGCGAGATGCGCAGCCTGTCGGCGCTGCAGGGCCGCCTTGTCGAGGCGCAGCACGCCACCGAGCGCGAATACGCCAGGCTGCGCGACGCCGAGATGCGCTATCGGCTGCTGTTCCAGATCGCGGCGGAGGCGCTGCTGATCGTGGACGCGGCGACGCGGCGGATCGTGGAGGCCAATCCGGCGGCGGAGCGGCTGTTGTCCGCAGGCGGCAAGCGCCTGATCGGGCGCCCGTTCACCGCAGGCTTCGCCGCCGACGACGGCCCGGAGCTGGAGCGTCTGGCGGCGCGGGCGCGGGCGGCGGGCCGGGCGGAGGGTTTTTCCGCCAAGCTGCTCGACGGCGCCAGCGTCGATGTCTCCGCCGCGCTGTTCCGGCAGGAGACGAGCGCCTTTCTGCTGGTGCGCGTCGGCGGCGGCGCCTCGGCGTTCAGCGTGGCGTCGGACGGCGCGCGCGCCACGGCGGCGGTGATCGCGGCGGCGCCCGAAGGCTATGTCGCCACCGACGCCGACGGCGCGATCCGCTACGCCAACATGGCGTTTCTCAACCTTACCCAGCTCGCCACCGAGGAGCAGGCGCTGGGCGCCTCGCTCGACCGGTTCCTCGGCCGGCCCGGCGTCGATCTCAACGTGCTGATCTCGACCTTGCGCGAAAGCGGCTCGGTGCGGCTGTTCGCCACGTCGCTGCGCGGCGAGTTCGGCTCGGTGGTCGATGTCGAGATCTGCGCGGCGCGGGCCGAGGCGGCGGACGAGACGCTGTTCGGCTTCCTGATCCGCAACGTCGAAAGCCGCGTCGGCGCCCGGCGCGAAGGCGCGCTGCCGCGCTCGGTCGAGCAGCTCACCGAACTGGTGGGCCGCGTGCCGCTCAAGGAGCTGGTGCGCGAGACCACCGACGTGATCGAGCGGCTGTGCATCGAGGCGGCGCTGGAGCTGACCGGCGACAACCGCGCCTCGGCCGCCGAGATGCTGGGCCTCAGCCGCCAGAGCCTTTACGTGAAGCTGCGCCGCTACGGCATGGGCGATCTGGACGGCGGCGACGACTGAACCGGCGTCGGCGCAGACGCGACGCTCACCACGACTCGACCGCCCGCGCCTCCAGCACGTCGAACGGCACGCCGGGTTCGTCCTTGGCGGGGCGGATCACCAGCGAGGTCTTGACGCTGGCCACGTTGGGCGCGGCGGTCAGGTGGCCGGTGAGAAACGACTGAAAGCTCGACAGGTCGGGCGCCACGCATTTCAGCAGGAAGTCGATCTCGCCGTTGAGCATGTGACATTCGCGCACCAGCGGCCACTCGCGGCAGCGCGTCTCGAAGGCGATCAGATCGGCCTCGGCCTGTTTCTGCAGACCAACCATGGCGAACACCATCACCTCGAACCCCAGCGCCCGCGCATCGACGCGCGCGTGGTAGCCGAGGATAAGCCCCGCCTCCTCCAGCGCGCGCACGCGGCGCAGGCAGGGCGGCGCCGAGATGCCGACGCGGCGTGACAACTCGACATTGGTCATGCGACCATCGGCCTGAAGTTCGGCGAGAATTTTTCTGTCGATCGGGTCGAGTTTGCCGACGCTCATGGCCAATCCGGATGTATGCTGCGCTGTGTGTGCGGCTGCGAACGCCAGACACCGGCCCTCATTACCGAGCGTCGCCAGAACATGCAATAATATTGCGCGTATGGGAAACAAATGGAAATCGACCTGATGAAGGGCGCGGCGCCCGCAATCTGGGCGATCAGCGATGCGAACGCGGGCAACGCGCGGCAGGCGCGCGCGCTGGCGCAGGCGGTCGCGCGGCGCGTGGACGGGGTGGTGACGCAAAAGACCATCGCGCTGCGCACGCCCTACGACCGCGCGCCGCCGTGGCTGTGGCGCCTGGGCGGCGCGCGCGCGGGCGGCTGGCCGTTCACCGGGCTTGAGGACCGGGGCGCTTCGCTGGCGCCGCCGTGGCCTGCGCTGGCGGTGGGCTGCGGGCGGCGCAGCGCGGCCGTGGTGGCCGCGCTGAAGCGGCTGGGCGGCGGCGCGGCGGCGCAGGTGCTGGCGCCGCAGATGCGGCTGTCGGCGTTCGACGCCGTGGTGGCGCCGCGCCACGACCGGCTGGAAGGGCCGAACGTGGTCGAGACGCTGGGCGCGCTCAACGACCTCGACGACGCGCTGATCGCGCAGGAGGCCGCGCGCTGGGCGCAGCGGCTCGGCCATCTGCCGGTTCCGCGCGTGGCGGTGCTGGTGGGCGGGCCGGGGCGGTCCTCGGCGTTCGGCGTCAGGGCGATGGAGCGGCTGGCGGACGGCCTCGCGCGGCTGGCGGTGGACGGCGCCGGGCTGATGATCACGCCGTCGCGCCGCACGCCGCGCGCGGTGGTGGACCGGCTCGCCGACATCGTGGGCGGGCTTGGCGGCTGGGTGTGGGGCGGCGTCGGCGACAACCCCTATCCCGGCATCCTGGGGCTGGCCGACGCGGTGGTGGTGACGCAGGATTCGGTCAACATGGCCTCGGAGGCCGCCGCCACCGGCAAGCCGGTGTTCGTCTCGGCGGTTGACCGGGTTGACGCCAAGGTGGCGCGGTTTCACGCCGACCTTGCGGCTTACGGCGCGACGCGGCCCTTCGACGGCGCGCTCACGTCATGGCGCTATCCGCCGCTGCGCGAGGCGGAGCGCGCGGCCGAGAGGGTGGCGGCGCTGCTCGCCCCGGCATAAGTAACCGGCGCAACGATATCTGGCGCAACCGGCACAGGAGGGGCGCGCGATGGCGACCGAACGGCGTGTGAAACTGCTCATCATCGGCTCGGGGCCTGCGGGCTATACCGCCGGGGTCTATGCGGCGCGGGCGATGCTGGCGCCGCTGCTGGTGCAGGGCATCCAGCCCGGCGGCCAGCTCACCATCACCACCGATGTCGAGAACTGGCCCGGCGACGCCTCGGTGATGGGGCCGGACCTGATGGTGCGGATG
>CAZRFB010000395.1:0-3605 GCA_964599185.1 uncultured Rhodobacterales bacterium
GGGGGTCGGACGCGCTGTTTCCGGTGCGGCGGGTCTATTGCATCGGGCGCAATTACGCCGCGCACGCGATCGAGATGGGCCATGATCCGAACCGCGAGGCGCCGTTCTTCTTTCAGAAGAACCCCGACAACATCGATTGCGGCGGCGCGTTTCCCTACCCGGCGCACAGCGCCGACGTCCACCACGAGGTCGAGATGGTGGTCGCGCTCAAGTCCGGCGGAACCGACATCCCGATCGCGCAGGCGCTGGACCACGTCTGGGGCTACGGCGTGGGACTCGACATGACCCGGCGCGATCTTCAGGGCGAGGCCAAGAAGCTCGGCCGCCCGTGGGAGATCGGCAAGGCGTTCGAGCGCTCCGCCCCGATGGGGCCGCTGGCGCCGGCGGCTCAGATCGGGCACCCCGACCACGGCGCGATCACGCTGCGCGTCAACGGCGCGCTGCGCCAGGAGGGCGACCTCAGCCAGATGATCTGGAAGACGCCGGAGATGATCGCCTATCTCTCGCAATACTTCGCGCTCGCGCCCGGCGATCTGATCATGACCGGCACGCCCTCCGGCGTCGGCCCGGTCGCGCGCGGCGACGTGCTGGCCGCGCATGTGGCGGGGGTCGGCGATCTGACGGTCACGGTGGTCTGAGCAGCGGAGCGGTCGGACAGATGAACGCCATGGCAATCCCCGTCGCCGCGCGCGGACGGCGGCGGCGGCGCAATCGGGCTTGATCGCCTTCGCGATCCCGTGATGCTTGCGTGGCGGGCGCCGGGCGATGGGCCTGTTGGAGGGAGCGGGAATGCCGACGATGCGCCGTCTTCGCCTCCGGCGCGCCGACGCCGATCGCCCTGCGGCGGCGCGGGCCTGCGGGCGCGCCTTGGGGCGGGCGCGGGCGTGACGCTAGACCAGCTCACCACGTTTCTGTGGGTGGCGCGGCTGGGCGGGGTGCGGCGCGCCGCCGAGCGGCTGCATCTGTCGCAACCGGCGGTCTCCGGGCGGATCGCGGCGCTGGAGGGCGTGCTTGGCGCGCAGCTTTTCGAGCGCGGCGCCGGGGGCATGGCGCTCACCAAGCGCGGCGCGCTGCTGCTTTTGCACGCCGAGCGCATCGCGCTGTCGGTCGAGCGCATCCGCGAGGAGCTGGCGGCCCCGGAGGCGCTCGACGATCTGCTGCGGGTGGGCGTGGCCGAGACGGTGGCGCAGGCGTGGCTGCCCGCCTTCATCGCGCGGCTGGCGCGCGAGCATCCCCGGCTGACCGTCGAGGTCTCGGTGGATATCTCGCTCACCCTGCGCGAGGCGCTGCTGACGCGCGCGATTGATCTGGCGATCCTGATGGGGCCGGTCTCGGAGTTCAGCGTCGAGAACCTGGCGCTGCCGGCGTTCGAGCTGGGCTGGTTCCGCGCCGCCGGGCGGGGCGATGTCGATCTGGCGCAGGTGCCGGTCATCACCTACGCCCGCAGCACCCGCCCGCACCGCGAACTGCGTGAGGCGCTGATGCGCCGCCACGGCCCGACCGTGCGGCTGTTTCCCACCTCGTCGCTGTCGGCGGGGTTCGAGATGGTTGCGGCGGATCTGGGGGTCGGCGCGCTGCCGCTGGCGCTGGCGCGGCCGCTGTGCGCCGCAGGGCGCATCGTCGGCTTCGATCCGGGGTGGCGGCCTGATGCGCTGCGCTTTTCCGCCTCGTGGCTGGCCGAGCCGCGCAGCTTCGTCACCGAGCGCGCGGCGCGGCTGGCGCTGGAGACCGCCGAGGCGCACGCCGCCTGTGATAACGATTTCCGATCACTGATGAGCGGAAAAGACGATTTGACCTGATCGCGTGATCCGCGCAGCCTGCACGGAGGTTTTCAACAGCAGGAGCCTGCCGCCATGGCGCGCGCGTTGACCGAGCCCGATCCGCCTCACGCCGATCCGCCTCACGCCGATCTGGCCCACGCCGATCTGGCCCACGCCGACGCGGCGACGGTGCGCGCCGCGATCCGCGCCGGGCGCTATGCGCGGCACACGGCGGGGCTGGCGGCCGGGGTGCTGCAATGCAACCTCGCGATCCTGCCTGCGGCCCTCGCGCTCGACTTCATGCGCTTCTGCCAGCGCAACCCCCGGCCCTGTCCGCTGGTGGCGGTGTCGGACACCGGCGATGCGATGCTGCGCACGCTGGGGCGCGACATCGACGCCCGCAGCGACGCGCCGCGCTACAACATCTATCGCGATGGCGCGCTCGCGGCGCAGGCGGACGACATCTCGGATCTGTGGCGCGACGATCTGGTGACCTTCGCGCTCGGCTGTTCGTTCACCTTCGAGCGGGCGCTGATCGCGGCGGGCGTGCCGATGCGCCATGTGGAGCGCGACCTGACGGTGCCGATGTATCGCACCACGGCGCAGACGGTTCCCGCCGGGCCGTTCGGCGGCGGCATGGTGGTGTCGATGCGCCCGGTCCGCACCGGCGATCTTGAGCGCGTGCGCGCGATCTGCGCCCGGTTTCCGCTGGCGCACGGCGCGCCGGTCCACGCGGGCGACCCCGCCGCGCTGGGGATCGCCGATCTCGACCGGCCCGACTGGGGCGACGCGGTCACGGTGGCCGCCGGCGAGATCCCGGTGTTCTGGGCTTGCGGGGTCACGCCGCAGAACGCCATCCTGCGCGCAAAGCCGCCGCTCGCGATCACTCACGCGCCGGGGCACATGCTGATCTCCGATGTGCCCGAGGACGCCGAAAGCCCGATCCTCACCGTCTGAAACACAACAACAGGGAGCCTGACATGACCATCAAACCGTTCGTCGCCTTCGCCGCCGTCCTCGCCGCCGCGCCCGCGCTGGCCGAGGACCTCGCCGTGGTCGGCAGTTGGAGCGGGCTGCCGCTGCACAAGCAGTTCGAGGCGCCCTACTGGACGCAGACGCTGCCCGAGGCGTCGGCGGGCCGCATCGCGGTGACGCTGACCACGCACGACCAGATGAGCCTTGGCGTCGGCGACGTGTATCGCCTGCTGGGCGACGGCGTCTATGACGTGGCGATGACCGTCGCCGACTACGCCGTGTCTGACGCGCCGGAGCTTGAGGGGCTGGACGTGCCGCTGATCGCCACCGACGCCGCCGCGGCGCGCGCCATGGTCGAGGCCGCGCGCCCGATGGTCGAGGACAGTTTCGCGGCGCGCTTCAACGCGAAGGTGCTCGCCATCGCGCCCTATCCGCCGCAGGTGGTGTTCTGCAACGCGCCCATCGCCGGGCTGGACGATCTCAAGGGGCTGAAGGTGCGCGGCTCGGGCCGGATGACCGCCAAGCTGCTGGAGGCGCTGGGCGCCGAAAGCGTCGCGGTCGCGTTCTCCGAGGTGCCCGGCGCCTTGCAGCGCGGCGTGGTGGATTGCGCGGTGACCGGCGCGGGCTCGGGCTATAGCGCGGGCTGGTGGGAGGTCTCGACGCACCTGCTGCCGCTGCCGCTGGGCGGCTGGGATCCGGTGGTGACCGCGATCAACCGCGACAAGTGGAACAGCCTGTCGGCCGAGGATCAGGCGGTGCTGCAACAGTCGATCAAGACGCAGTTCGAGGATCCCGCCTGGGCCGCCGCCGACGGCGCGCTGGCCAACGATGTGGCCTGCCTGACCGGCGAGGGCGCCTGCGCCTCGGGCG
>CAZRFB010000396.1:0-2143 GCA_964599185.1 uncultured Rhodobacterales bacterium
CCGCGCCGCTGGTCGCCGCCGCCGGCGCCGACGTGCTGGTGGCCGGATCGGCGGTGTTCAAGGGCGGCTCGGTCGCCAACCCGGCGCCCTACGGCGAGAACATCCGCGCCATTCGCGCGGCGGCGGAAGCGGCGATGCCGAGGGCCGCGCATGCTTGAGGCGCTGATCTTCGACGTGGACGGCACGCTGGCGGAGACCGAGGAGCTGCACCGGCGCGCCTTCAACGAGGCGTTCGCCGCCGCCGGGCTGGACTGGACATGGAGCCAGGACGCCTATCGCGCCCTGCTCAGGACCACCGGCGGCAAGGAGCGCATCACCCGCTATCTCACCGAACGGGGCGCAGACCCCGCCGCCTTCGACGTCGCGGCGCTGCACGCCGCCAAGACCGAACGCTATGTCGCGCTGACGGCCGAGGGCGCCATCGCCCTGCGCCCCGGCGTGGCGGCGCTGATCGCGCGGGCGCGCGCGGCGGGCTTGCGGCTGGCGGTGGCCACCACCACCAGCCTGCCCAACGTCGAGGCGCTGAGCCTTGCGGTGTTCGGGCGGCCCGCCGACGCGGTGTTCGACGTGATCGCGGCGGGCGACGTGGTGGCGGCGAAGAAACCCGCGCCCGACATCTATCGCCACGCCCTGCGCGCGCTGGGCGCGGCGCCCGCCCGCGCCGTGGCGTTCGAGGATTCGCTGAACGGCCTGCGCGCGGCTCAAGGGGCGGGCCTGCGCTGCGTCGTGACGCCGGGCGTCTATACCGACACCGAGGATTTCTCCGGCGCCGATCTGCTGCTGAACGATCTGGCGGCGCTGGACGGGCTGGAGGCGCTGGCCAGCCTGCCGCCGCGCTGAACCGCACCCCTCTCTCGAACAATCCGCGCGGGCGCCCTATGGTCGGGTGAAAATCCGTGCGCAAAAAGAGAGAGGGGGGACGCGGCATGACCAGATACATTCTCGCCATCGACCAGGGCACCACATCCAGCCGGGCGATCCTGTTCGACGAAGCCTTGCGCGTCGCGGCGGTGGGCCAGCAGGAGTTTCCGCAGCACTTCCCCGACTCGGGCTGGGTTGAGCACGACCCCGCCGACTTGTGGTCGAGCGTCGCGGGCGCCTGCCGCGCCGCCATCGAGCGCGCGGGCGCCGCGCCCGGCCAGATCGCCGCGATCGGCATCACCAACCAGCGCGAGACGACGCTGGTGTGGGAGCGCGCGACCGGCCGCCCGATCCACAACGCCATCGTCTGGCAGGACCGGCGCACCGCCGACGCCTGCCGCCGCCTGCGCGACGAAGGCCATGAGGCGTTGATCTCGGCGCGCACCGGGCTGCTGCTCGACCCGTATTTCTCGGGCACCAAGCTCGCCTGGCTGCTCGACCATGTCGAGGGCGCCCGCGCCAAGGCCGAGCGGGGCGAACTGCTGTTCGGCACCGTGGACAGCTATCTGATCTGGCGGCTGACCGACGGGGCCGCGCATGTCACCGACGCCACCAACGCCGCGCGCACCCTGCTCTACGACATCCGCAAGGGCGCATGGGACGCCGACATCTGCGCGCTGCTGAACGTGCCGATGGCGATGCTGCCCGAGGTGCGCGACAGCGCGGCGCATTTCGGCGACAGCCGCGCCGACCTGTTCGGACGCCCGATCCCGATCATGGGCGTCGCGGGCGACCAGCAGGCCGCCACCGTGGGCCAGGCGTGCTTTGCGCCCGGCATGATGAAGGCGACCTACGGCACGGGGTGCTTCGCGGTGCTCAACACCGGCGAGAGGCCGGTGGTCTCGAAGAACCGCCTGCTGACCACCATCGCCTATCAGCTGGGCGGCAAGCCGACCTATGCGCTGGAGGGCTCGATCTTCGTGGCGGGCGCGGTGATCCAGTGGCTGCGCGACGGGCTGAAGGTGATCCGCGAGGCGAAGGAAAGTCAGGCGCTGGCCGAGGCCGCCGACCCCAACCAGCACGTCTATATGGTGCCCGCCTTCACCGGGCTGGGGGCGCCGTATTGGGACGCCGAGTGCCGCGGCGCGATCTTCGGCCTGACCCGCGCCACCGGCCCGGCGGAGCTGGCGCGCGCGGCGCTGGAGAGCGTCGGCTATCAGACGCGCGATCTGTTGCAGGCGATGATCGCCGACTACCCCGACGCGCGCGACGTGGTGCTGCG
>CAZRFB010000397.1:0-1906 GCA_964599185.1 uncultured Rhodobacterales bacterium
GCCAGAACCGCCGCCAGCCTTGCGCTATCCCGTCCGCCCCGCGTCGGCGCAGCGGCGCACCACGTCGGCGATCTGCATGAACTGCGCCGTCAGCGGGCTGTTGCGCCGCCAGATCATGCCGATGGTGCGCGACGGGCGCGGCGCGCCAAAGCGCGTGACGCAGACCGCCGCCGAGCGGGTCTCCACCGCCACCGCCATCTCCGGGATCAGGGTGACGCCGATGCCCGCGCCGACCATCTGCACCAGCGTCGAGAGCGCGCTGGCGTCGAGCAGTTCGCGCGGCGGCGTGGCTTGCGCCGCGCAGAACGACAGCGCCTGATCACGAAAGCAATGCCCCTCCTCCAGCAGCAGCAGGCGCATGTCGCGCAGCGCCGCGCGGTCGGGGACCGGGCGGCCCGCGTCGGCGCGGGGCCTCACCAGCACGAACTCCTCGGAGAACAGCGCGACCTCGGTCAGCGACGGCTCGGAGACCGGCAGCGCGACGATGGCGGTGTCGAGGCGGCGCTCGGCCAGCTCCGCGATCAGTTTTTGCGTCACCGTCTCGCGCACATGGATGTCGATGGCGGCGTTCTCGCGCAGCAGCGCGCCGATGATCGCAGGCAGCAGATAGGGCGCCACCGTGGGGATCACGCCGATCCTGAGCCGCCCCGCCAGAAGGTTTTGCGCGGCGCGCGCAAGATCGCCCACCTCATCGACCGCGCTGAGGATCGCGCGGGCGCGCAGCGCGAAGGCCTCGCCAAAGCTGGTCAGCCGCACCGCGCGGGCGCTCCGCTCGAACAGCGCTGCGCCCAGTGTGCGCTCCATCTCCTTGATCTGCATCGACAAGGCGGGCTGGGACACCGCGCAGGCCTCCGCCGCGCGCCCGAAATGGCCGAGGCGGGCGAGCGCCTCGAAATAGCGAAACTGCCGCAGGGTCAGATTTGTCATAAGACAAGGCTATCGCATTCATCAGAAAACTCAACTTCACCTGATGGTGAAAGCCTGCTATTCCGTGAACAGGGAATGAGGCCGGATGCGGCCTTTCAGATTACGCGCGCCGCTTGCGCGGCATGAGCCGGGGCAGGGTTCCGGCGAACCAGAATCGGAGCGAGACATGGACGGAAACACGCTTGGCGACATGGGCGGCGCCGCGGGCGGCTGCCCCTTCAACCACGCGGTCTCGGGCGGCCGGTCGAACCGCGACTGGTGGCCGAACCAGCTCAACCTGCGGATTCTGCACCAGAATTCGACGCTCTCCAACCCGATGGGCGCGGCGTTCGATTATGCGCAGGCGTTTGAGAAACTCGATCTCAAGGCGCTGAAGCAGGATCTCTACGCGCTGATGACCGATAGCAAGGACTGGTGGCCCGCGGATTATGGCCACTACGGCCCGCTGTTCATCCGCATGGCCTGGCACAGCGCAGGCACCTATCGCATCGCCGACGGGCGCGGCGGCGCCGGCGGCGGCACGCAGCGCTTCGCGCCGCTCAACAGCTGGCCCGACAACGCCAACCTCGACAAGGCCCGCCGCCTGCTGTGGCCGGTCAAGCAGAAATACGGCGACGCGATCTCGTGGGCCGATCTGTTCGTGCTCGCGGGCAATTGCGCGCTGGAATCGATGGGCTTCAAGACCTTCGGCTTCGGCGGCGGCCGCGTCGATGTCTGGGAGCCGGAGGAAGACGTCTATTGGGGCGCCGAGGCGGAGTGGCTGGGCGACAAGCGCTACACCGGCGACCGGGCGCTGGAGAATCCGCTCGCCGCCGTGCAGATGGGGCTGATCTACGTCAACCCCGAAGGCCCGAACGGCCAGCCGGACCCGCTGGGGTCGGCGCGCGACATCCGTGAGACCTTCGCGCGCATGGCGATGAACGACTACGAGACCGTGGCGCTGACCGCAGGCGGCCACACCTTCGGCAAGACCCACGGC
>CAZRFB010000398.1:0-2273 GCA_964599185.1 uncultured Rhodobacterales bacterium
TTGCGCGCCTGCAGCGCGACGATGGCCTGCTCGACCGTGCCTTCCGCGACGAGGCGGTGGACGAAGACGGCGCGGCGCTGGCCGATGCGGTGGGCGCGGTCCATCGCCTGACGCTCCACCGCCGGGTTCCACCACGGATCATACAGGATCACCGTGTCGGCGGCGGTCAGCGTCAGCCCCACGCCGCCGGCCTTGAGGCTGATGAGAAACAGCGGCGCGTCGCCGTGCTGGAAGTCCGCCACCGCCGCGTCGCGGTCGCGCGTCGCGCCGGTCAGCCAGGCGTAGCGCCAGCCGCGCGCCTGCACATCCGCCTCGATCAGCCGCAGCATGGCGACGAATTGCGAGAACACCAGCACCCGGCGGCCCTCGGCGATCAGCTCCTCCAGCAGCGCCATCAGCCGTTCGCGCTTGGCGCTGCCCGCCTTCGCCGCCGTGTCGTCCTTCAGGAGCGCGGGGTCGCAGCAGACCTGGCGCAGCTTCAGCAGCGCGTCGAGAATGGTGATGCGGCTGGCGGCCAGCCCGCGCGCCGCGATCGCCGCGCGCACCCGGGCGTCCATGGTGGCGCGGATCGTCTCATAGAGCGCGCGCTGGCGCTCGCCCAGGCTCACCAGATCGGCGATCTCGGTCTTTTCCGGCAGGTCGGCGGCGACCTCCGCCTTGGTGCGGCGCAACAGGAACGGGCGCACCCGCGCGTTCAGCCGCGCCTGCGCGCCCGCGTCGCCCTCGCGCTCGATGGGGATGCGGAACTGCGTGCGAAAGCTCTTGCGGTCGCCCAGCAGGCCGGGGATCAGCCAGTCATAGAGCGCCCAGAGATCCTCCAGCGAGTTCTCCAGCGGCGTGCCGCTCAGCGCCAGCCGCATCCGCCCCTGCAGCGCGCGGATGTGCTTCGCCACCGCCGCCGCCGGGTTCTTCACCGCCTGCGCCTCGTCGAGGATGATGATTTCCCATGCCTGCGCCTTCAGGACGGCGAGATCGCGGTGCAGCAGCGGATAGGTCGAGATCACCAGATGATGCGCGGCGATCCGGTCGAAATCCGCCGCCCGCCCCGGCCCGCGCAGCGCCAGCACGCGCAAGCCCGGCGCGAAGCGCGCGGCCTCGGCCAGCCATGTCCCCACCAGGCTGGTCGGCGCGATCAGCAGGCTGGGGCGGTCGGCGCCCTGCGCAAGATGGCGGTCGGCCAGCAGCGCCAGCGTCTGCACCGTCTTGCCCAGCCCCATGTCGTCGGCGAGCGCGCCGCCGAAGCCGGTTGCGGCCAGCGCCTTCAGCCAGCCGTAGCCGGTCTTCTGGTAAGGGCGCAGCGTGGCGGTCAGCGCGGCGGGCGGCTCGGCCATCGGCGCCGCGGCCAGCGCGCGCAGCCGGTCGGCGAGATCGAGCAGCGCGGCGCCGCCGGTGAACGGCGCGCCGCAGCCCTCCAGCGCCTCGGCGAGGTCGCGCAAGCCCGCCGCCTCCGCCGGGTGCGCGCCGTCGAACAGCCGCATGGCGGCGCAGAACGCCTCGACCAGCGGCGCCAGCCGCGCGCCGGTCAGCGGCGCATGCCGCCCGTCGGGCAGGCGCTGATAGAGCACCATGTCCTCAAGGTATTCGGCGAGGTCGAAATCCGCCTCCACCCGCCCTTCGGCGTCAATCGGCAGCGTGGCGGCGATGGCGCGCAGCAGCGGCGCCAGATCAAGGCTCTGGCCGTCCACCTCCAGCGTCAGCCCCGCCGAGAACCAGCCGCCGTCGCCCTCGGTGACGCCCGCGCGGATCTCTACCGGGCCGTCATGCACGCGCCACGGCCAGCTGTCGTCGATCTCGACGCGCCAGCCCTCGGCGCGCAGTCGCGGCGCGGTTTCGGCGGTGAACGCCAGCGCGGCGGCGTCGCCCGTCTCGTCATCCAGATCGGGAAACGCGAGATCGCCCCGGCCCGATCCGGGCGCCTCAAGCCCAAGGTCGCGCAGCGGCGCCGCCCCGAGCGCCGCCAGCCTGTCGAAGGCGGCGTCCTCGGCGCGCGGGTCGCGCCGCAGGATCACCACGGTGTCGCCCTCGCGCAGGCGCGGATCGGCGCGCGGCTCGGCGGGGACGGCGACGCCCGCGTAGTCGAACGAAAGCCGCAGCGCCGCGACGGCGCCGGTCCGGGGCTTCTCCCAGTACGAGACGCGCTTGCGCGCCTTCAGCGCATGAAGCCGCAGCACCGGCGTCGGGCGCAGCCCCGCGCGGGTCTGCGTGCGCATCGCCTGCGGGCCGGGCGGGCGCGCGGTGGTCAGCCGGTTCAGCGCCTCGGCGACCGTCGCCGC
>CAZRFB010000399.1:0-2482 GCA_964599185.1 uncultured Rhodobacterales bacterium
GGCGTCTCCTCGCGCAAGCTGTGGGAGGTGATGGACGCCGTCACGCTGGTCAACAACGCCGACATCGAGTTCCTTGTGGTGATGAACGAGGATGTCTGGCAGGGCCTGACCGACGCCCAGCGCGCGGCGATCACCGCCGCCGCCGTCAAGGCCGAGATCGCGGTGCGCGACTACATGACCGAGTTCGAGAAGCGCGCCGTCGAGGAGGCGAGCGCCAACGGCATGACCGTCCACCAGCCGACGGCGGCGGAGCTTGCGCGCTGGAAGGCGGCGTCGGCCCCGGTGATCGACCTGTGGCTGAAAGACGCCGGGCCGCTCGGCCGGCAGGTGCTCGACGCCGCCAACGCGCTCTGAGCCGCCGCGCCGCCCGCGCACAAGGGCGGCGCCCCCTTTTTCGCGCCGGAGACCCACCCCATGCGGTTCATCGACCGCCTGTCCGACGCGCTCGCCGCTGTCGCGGGCTGGGCCTATTTCGCGGTCGGCCTGATGCTGGGCTACGAGGTCGTGGCGCGGTATTTCTTCACTGCGCCGACGATCTGGGCGGAGGAGCTGTCGCGGCTGGTGTTCATCTGGGCCACCTTCCTCGCCGCCGCCCCCCTGCTGCGCCGCAACCAGCACATCCGCGTCACCGCGCTGACCGCGCTGATGGGCGCGCGGGCGCGGCGCGCGGCGCGGCTGGCGGCGCTGGCGTTCATCTTCGCCTTCGCCGCGCTGGTGGTCTGGTATGGCAAGGACGCCGCGATCAACAGCTATGTGCGCGGGCGCACCTCCGGCTCGATGCTCGACATTCCGGCGTGGTGGATGCAGGCCGCCGTGCCGCTGGGCTTTGCCCTGCTGGGCGTTCAGGCGGCGCTTGAGTTCGCGCGCACGGCGCTGGGCGCGCCCCTGCCGCCCGAAGGCGTGGTGGAGGAATAGCGGCGGTGGAGGTTCTCCTTATCCTGACGGCGCTGTTCGCGCTGCTGCTGATCGGCGCGCCGGTCGCCATCGTGCTCGGCGGGCTGGGCATGGCGCTGCTGCTGATCGGCGGGTTCTCGCCCGCCATCGCCGCGACCGGGCTTTTGTCGAGCATGGACAGCTTCATCCTGATCGCGGTGCCGCTGTTCCTGCTGATGTCGAACGTGCTGCTGAAAGGCGGCGTCGGGCAGGATCTGTTCGCCGCCGTGCAGGCATGGGTGGGGCACTGGCCGGGGGGGCTGGCGGTGGCGACGGTGCTGAGCTGCGGCATGTTCGCGGCGATCTCCGGCTCCTCGGTCGCCACCGCCGCCACCATCGGCACGGTGGCGATCCCGGAGATGACCAGGCGCGGCTATCCGCGCCCGTTCGTGTTCGGGCTGCTGGCGGCGGGCGGCACGCTGGGGATTCTCATCCCGCCGTCGATCATCCTGATCGTCTATGGCGTGATCACCGAGAGCTCGATCCTGGCGCTGTTCATGGCGGGCGTGGGGCCGGGGCTGCTGCTGATGCTGCTGTTCATCCTGTATTCGATGGCCTACGCGCGGTTTTCGGTCGATTACCAACCCTCGCCGCGCGCAAGCTGGGCCGAGCGGCGCGCGTCGGGCGCGCGGGCGTTTCCGACCATGGTGCTGGCGGGCTTCGTGATCGCGGGGATCTATCAGGGCTGGTTCACGCCGACCGAAGCCTCCGCCATCGGCTTTCTCGGCGCGCTGGCGGTGACCGGGCTGGTGCTGCGCAGCCTGACGTGGGAGGGGCTGAAGGGCGCGGTGGCCGAGGCGATGCGCACCTCCGCCGCGATCCTGCTGATCATCGCGGGGGCCAAGGTGTTCGGCAAGGCGATCGCGCTGTGGCGCATCCCGCAGGACGTCTCGACCTTCATCACCGCCAATGTGGACAGCGCAGGCGCCTTCATCCTCGCCGTGGCGGCGCTGCTGCTGGTGATGGGGCTGTTCATGGAGGCGCTGTCGATGCTGCTGATCATGATGCCGGTGCTGGCGGGCGCGGTGGGCGCGTTCGGCATCGACGTCGTGTGGTTCGGCATCTTCTTCATCATCATGATCGAGGTCGCGCTGATCACGCCGCCGGTGGGGCTTAACCTCTATGTGATCCAGGCCATCGGCAAGGCGAGCATGGGCGAGGTCGCGCGCGGCACGCTGCCGTTCCTCCTCATCATGCTGTTCACCGTCTTTCTCATCACGCAAGTAGAGGACATCGCCTTATGGCTGCCGCGCAATCTGTGACCCCCGGCGCGCGGCTGCGCGCGCTGCTTCAGACCGGGGAGTTGCTCGTCACCCCGTCCTGCGGCGACGCGCTGACCGCAAGGCTGATCGAGCAGGCGGGGTTTCGCACCGCGTTCATGTCGGGGTTCTGCGTCTCGGCCCAGCGCATCGGCGCGCCGGACGCGGGGCTGATCTCGTATGGTGAGATGCGCGACGCGGTGCGCGACATCTGCGCCGCGACCACGCTGCCGGTGCTGTGCGACGGCGACACCGGCTATGGCAACGCGCTGAACGTCAAGCGCACGGTC
>CAZRFB010000400.1:0-2485 GCA_964599185.1 uncultured Rhodobacterales bacterium
TGGCTGGAGGCGGGCGACGTGGGGCTGGCGCGCGCCGCGCTCGACCAGGCGCTGACGCTGGCGCCGGGCCATCCCGGCGTGCTGGCGGCGCGCGCCGATGCGCTGACGGCGGAGGGCCGCCACGCCGAGGCCGCCGCCGACCTGGGCCGCGCACTCGAGGCGCTGCCCGGCAACCCGGCGCTGCTGACGCTGCGCGCCGCCGCGCGGCGCAACGCGGGCGACGACCGGGGCGCGCTGGCCGATGCGCAGGCCGCGCTGAAGGCCGCGCCCGCCGCCCCCGCCGCGCTGTTCGAGCTGGGCGCGGCGCAGGCGGCGCTGGGCGAGCCGGGCGCTGCGCGCCAGACCTGGCTGAAGGCGATCGCCGCCGCGCCCGACAGCGACGCCGCCGACCGCGCGCGCCTAAGCCTGCAGGCGCTGGACGGGCGCTAGGCGGCGTCGGCCTGAAGCTGGATCGGCGCATAGCCCTCATCGCCGAGAAAGCCCTTCGCGTCGTCCTCCAGCACCAGGCAGGTCAGCACGCCGCTGGCGTAGGCCTTGGTGTCGATGCCGATGCGGTTGGGGCGGACCACCGGCGCCGGGCTGGTGGTGTGGCCGTGGATCACCACGAAGCCATGGTCGCGCGGGTCGCTGAGAAACGGTTCGCGGATGAAGGTGAGGTCGAACACCTTCTGCTTGCGCAGCGCCACGCCGGGGCGGACCCCCGCGTGGACGAACAGATAATCGCCGTGCTGCTCGAACAGTTTCAACGTTTCGAGAAACGCCAGATGCGCGGGCGGCAGGGCGGCGGCGAACGCCTTGCGGATCGCCTTCAGCGGCCGCAGGCCCACGCCCGGCGCTCCGGCGTCAACCCCGTAGGAGGCGAGCGCTTCGACGCCGCCGTTCTCCAGCCACTGGGCGCCGCACTCGGCGGGTTTTTTCAGGAACGCCGTCACGAACAGGTCGTGGTTGCCCGCAAGGCATGTCGCCTCGCCGTCGCGGGTGAACTCGATGAGATGCGCGATCACGCCCGCGCTGTCGGGGCCGCGATCCACATAGTCGCCGGTATGGATCACACGATAGCGCGCGCAGGGCCTGCGCACCAGATCGGCGGCCACGCGCGCGTGCGCGGCGCGCAGCAGGTCGAGCCGACCGTGGATGTCGCCAATGGCGTAGATCCGAAGCCCGTCGGGCGTGCGGGCGTCCTTCAGCAGCGGCATGGGGCGTCTCCGCCGGAAATAGGCGCCCCCGACCCTTGCGGGCCGGGGGCGTTCGGAAAACGAGGGCCCGGAGCTTTTCTAAGGTCCAGACGCCCGATGGCTCAGGAAATCGCGGTCCTCAAAGGCCGCCTTCGCGTTGCGCCTTCTTGCGCGCGAGCTTACGCGCCCGGCGAATCGCTTCAGCCTTTTCACGAACCCGCTTTTCGGACGGTTTCTCGAAATGTTGCTTGAGCTTCATTTCGCGGAAAACGCCCTCACGCTGCAATTTCTTCTTGAGAGCCTTGAGCGCCTGCTCGACATTGTTGTCGCGAACCAGCACCTGCACCTACGTCACCACCTTTCCATGTTAGAGTTTCCAGAAGAAGCGGCTATATACCCAAGCCTGACTGCGCTGTCCACCGTGCCAGAGGATTTGAGCCATGACCGACGCTTCCGAACCCGCCTTCGACTGGGCCGAGACCGACCACCTCGACGCCGCGCGCGCGCGGCTGCTGGCGGCGGCGCTGCCCGATGTGGCGTTCGACGGCTGGTCGGAGCGCACGCTGGCCAACGCCATCGCGACCAGCGGCGTCGATGCCGGTCTGGCGCGGCTGGCGTTTCCGCGCGGCGCGCTGGATATGGCGCTGTATTTCCATGACGACGCCGACCGGCGCATGGTCGAGGCGCTGGCGACCGCGCCGCTGGAGCAGATGCGGATGCGCGAGCGCGTGACCTTCGCGGTGCGCAAGCGGCTGGAGCTGGTGGCGCAGGATCGTGAGGCGGTGCGGCGCGGCGTGTCGCTGTTCGCGCTGCCGATCCACGCCGCCGAAGGCGCCCGCGCGGTCTGGCGCACGGCGGACATGATCTGGACCACGCTTGGAGACGCCTCGCAGGACGCGAACTGGTATTCCAAGCGCGCGATCCTGGCGGGCGTGGTGTCGTCCACGCTGCTCTACTGGCTGGGCGACACGTCCGAAGGTTTTCAGAAGACGTGGGACTTTCTCGACCGCCGCATCGCGGGGGTGATGCGCTTCGAGAAGGTCAAGGCGCAGATCAACGGCAACCCGCTCGGCCGTTTGCTGATGGCCGGGCCGAACGCGCTGTCGAAGATGGTGCGCCCGCCGCGCCGCGCCTGAGCGGGCCGCGCTCAGAGCGCCTTGATGTCGGTCGCGGCGGCGCGGCCGTCGCGGCGGGTTTCGATCTCGAAGCCTACCTTCTGGCCGTCGGCCAGCCCGTCCAGCCCCGCCCGCTGCACCTGGGTGATGTGCACGAACACGTCAGGCCCGCCGCCGTCGGGCTGGATAAAGCCG